>NZ_BAAAQX010000053.1:0-82223 GCF_039531895.1 Nonomuraea monospora | reverse complement strand
CGATGATCACCGTCCGGGTCTGGACGGGGCGAACCGGGGAGATATCTGGCCGTACGCGGGGAACCTCGTGGCCGTCAGTGGGGCGCTAAATGGCCGCCTATGGGGAGTATGTCGCGGCCGCTGTCAGATCAGCAGGCGGGCGCTGCGGGAGGAGAGGCAGGCGCGCGACGACGACCGCGCCCAAATCCTGCTTCCCGCCGCCACGTCGATCGAGACCGCGGTCTCGTCCCTCCTGGCCGACGACGCTTTCTGGCGCGCGGCCAGGAACGCCGAGGTCTCTCTGTCCCAGCTCGACGGGGAACAGCTGATCGGGCTAGAGCAGGTCATGGATCAGGACCTCACCGGGCTCTTAACCTTCCTCGGCTATCAGCCGCCGCCCCCTGCAACCCGGCTGGAACGCGACATGCGCCAGGCGCTCAACTACCTGATCGGCAAGGCCGCCCCGCCCGGGTTCACCAGTCGCCAGGCGCAGGAAAATTTGCTGATCTTCAGCTTCCAGCTTCGCCGGACGATCAAGCAGGCGAGCACGGAGACAACCGCCGGCGCCCGCGAGCGGCTGCATGCCCTCGTCAGAGCGGGGCTCAGATTGGCTCCGCCAGTGGTCGCCGCTGTGGCAGTCGCGCTGGGTTTTCCCGCCGAAGGACAGGCGGTGGTGGCGTTCGCGCTGACGGAGGGCATGAAGGAAGCGCTCAAGGAGACCGTGACCGTGGGAGCCATGAACGGTATCAACCGGTTGCTGAGCCCGGAGACCGCCATGGCCTCTGCCGCCGACCGCCTCGACGCGGCGGCGCAACGTAGCGCGGGCGTACTGCACGAATTGCGGTTCCTGCTAGAGGGCGGCAGCACCGCGCAGGTGGACGCCGATCGGCTGCGCCTGTTGTGCGTCGAGGCCGTCGACTCCATCTACGGTGTTCTGCGCGCCGCAGCCACGGCGCCAGGTCGGCGCATAAGCGTCGGCGAGGCCTGCGAGAGAGCCTTGAAGACGGTGAGCATGATCCGGGAGGGGGCGGAAGCGGGCACCGGTGCCCAGAATTTGGCCGAACTGCGGGATGACCTCGACAGCCTCGTCCGATACTTCGAGCTCTAAGGCCACGGGCGGGGAAGCGGGCTGTGCGGGCCTGGCGACGGCCGCCTGCTGAACCGGGCGTCGTTCTCCCAGTTCCACGAGGCGCGCAAGGCGTGGACGCGAGGCAAGCCATAGCTGATGAGGATCTGCTGGTGTTTCGCCGTCCTGAACCGACGGAGACGGAGGCGGAAGGATCTCACACATCTCACCGGGTCTGCCGACGGCGAGCCGCTCAGGCCAGTGCTGGCCGAGGCGACCACAATGATACCCCTCCACCAGGAGGTGGGCCTGTGGTACGGACTATGGGCCCGCCTTCGTCGCCCTGGCCTGCTAGCGCCAGATGTCCATGGTCGCGTTGCCCTGTTCGCAGTTCTTGGCGTGCTCCAGCAATAGCTTGTCCCAGATCTCGCGCGCCCGGGCGTAACGACCTCGTCCAATCTCCTCGAGCTCGCCCCGGCTGTTGCGCCGCAGAATCAAATAGTTGCCGCCCTGGCAGGCGAACTCGTAAGCGTCGCAACAGCACACGCCTCTGATGCGAGGGGGTTTACCGGTGGAGCTTTCGTACGGCACCCACCTGTTCAAGCTGCTTCGCGATCGCTGATGCCGAGGTTCAGCACTCGGACGAGCTCGACCATCGCGGGGGTGCCGCGGGCGTGCCGGAAGCACCCCTTGCAGGAGGGCTGGCCAGGGGAGAGGACGCCGCACCACGCGCCCGTTGTACAGACGCGCTATGGCGCGCCGCGGTGTCCGTCTGCGTCGCGGAGACCACTGGTGACGGGGAAGGAAATGCCGCCACCTCCCCTTCCTGGCCAGCCGAAGGCGGCATCCGGCACTCCTTCCTTGCCTGTCCCGTTCGAGCGCCCAAGCCGCCAGCCTCAGGGTTTCAACTGAGGACTCGCCCGGCCGGTTCTTGCGGCAGGATCACGGCCGGGCGAGCATTCCCCGTTCGTCACAGTGCAGGGCGTAGCGGCCCATGAGATCACGCACTGTGACGTCACCCATGGAACCTGGCGCTGGCACCCTCTGTGAACGTCGTGACCTGCGCGTTTACTGCAGCGGACCATGACCGGCGCCGATGCGGTGGTCGTTTCCTGGTCGTTTCAGCCGTGGACTGGATCGATGGCTGTTGTCGATACACACTGTGTGGTCCCCTAGACGGTGAGGGAGCGTGGCACGCGGTGAACCAGCCAGAACGGCAACACCAGAACGGTCGGCCCGAACTGGCGCGCGCCCGCATCCGGCACGGGCTCACCCAGGAACAAGCCGCCGAACTGATCGGGGTATCCACAACGACATGGGCTCGATGGGAACGCGGGGAGCAACGCATGCGCCCTGTCTATCGAGCCCGCCTGGGACAGGCGTGGCAGGCCGAGGGGATCGAGGTGGAGCGCTGGCTGGAGGCCGCGTCACCGGCCTGCGATGTCCCCGGCGACGACCGTGTCGATGAACTCGATCCCGTGGCATGCGAGGCCGATGGATTCGATCAGCTGTGGAGGTGGGAGATGGACACGTCGCGACGGCATCTGCTCGCGGCGCTGCCCTTCGCGTCCGGGCTCCTGGGGGAGTGGCTGCTGGCGTGGCGCTACGACGCAACTCCCGGCTCGGCGGCACGCCATGCCGCTGATGCCGGGGGTAGCCAGGTGGGCTGGTCCGACGTCCAGCGCGTGCACGATGCGCACCGCGCGTTCACCCAGATGGACCATCAGTTCGGCGCGGGCCTGGTCCGCCCAGCCGTCACCGACTTCATGAACTCCACGCTCGCCCCGCTCATGCGTGGCCGCTACAGCGAAGATGTCGGTCGCGCGCTGATGAGCGCTGCCGCACGAGTATCGCGCACCGCAGGCTGGATGGCCTTCGACCTCGGCGCTCACGGCCAAGCGCAGCAGCACCTCGGCCAAGCACTGAAACTCGCCAAACAGGCCGGGGACGACCTGACCAGCGCCTGGATCCTGGCCGCACTGGCCCAGCAGGCCTGCGATCTTGAACACGGCCGCTGGGCCATCCGCCTGGCCAGTGCCGCCAACGAGGCCGGTCAGCGAAGCCACGCCTCACCTCGGGTGAGGGCGCTGCTGCAACTACGCCAAGCCCGCGCCTGCGCCGTTGCCACCGATCCCGAGCAACCCAACCCATCCGCTCGCCAGCAGGTGAGAAATCTCCTCGCCGAGGCCGCGGACACCTACACGGCCACCATGCATGACAACGACCCGCCCTGGATCGCGGCCTTCGGCCCGGCCGAATTGGCCGCCGAAGCAGGCTACTGCTGGCAGCGCATCGGCGAGCACCAGCTCGCCGCCGATCACGCCGAGCAAGCCCTGGCCGGCTTCGCCAGCGGATATCTGCGCTCCATCCAGTTCAACCAGGTGCACGCGGCCAACGCCCGCCTCGACATGGGCGATCTGGACGCTGCCCTCGCCCATGCCCGTCCGGCCGTCCTCGCGGCCAAGGATCTCACCTCCGCCCGGGCCAGGGCACACGTACGAGACTTCGCCACCCACCTAACCGCTCGTCACCGTGATCACCCCCAAGCGCGCGAGTTCGCGGACTACCTCCGCGCGGAGCTCGGCAACTAACGAAGGCCGCCGCTTGCCGATGTCCCCCATTCCCTTGGCCCGTGCCTGCGCCCTCCTCGGCGTGGACGGCACCGGCGCGCGGCTCCTGCACCTGCGCGCCAACGCGGTCTACCACGTTCCCGGTCCCAATCTCGTGCTGCGGCTACGACACGCACCCGGCAACACGGCCGTTCTCGAACGTTCTCGAGCGGCGGTAGAAGTCACCGCCTGGCTGGCCGACCACGATTACCCCACGATCAGGCCAGCCGCCCTCGATCAGCCCGCTGTGATCGACGGCTGGATCGTCACCGCCTGGCACCACGTCACCAGTACCACACAGGTACAGCCCCACCCGCACCACCTGGCTCGACTCCTGCTCCAGCTGCATCAAACGAAGACGCCGGTAACCGTGCCCTCCATCCAGCCGCTGGGCACCCTTCGCGCCGACCTCGACATCGAGGAAGACCAGCGCTCCGCAACCGGTGTGCTCAATCCGGTACAGCGAGCCTGGCTCCTGGAGCGCTGCGCTCACCTCGAAGACGCCTACGCACGGCTTGATCCGCCTCTTGGCTACGGACTGATCCACGGTGATGCCCACACCGGCAACCTCTTCCCCGACCAGAAGCGCTGGGTCCTGGGCGACTGGGACTCCATTGCCTACGGGCCTCACTTGCAGGACTTCATTCCCACGATGATGGGACATCGCCGCTTTGGCCGGCCCCGCGACCGGTGGACCACCTTCTGCGGCGCTTACGGCATCGATCCCGAACTTGAACGTCATCGCGCCGCTCGCATCCTACGAGCCGCACGCGAACTCCGATCATTAGCCGCCTACATTCGGTCCGCGGATCAACCAGAGATCCAGGCCGAACTCCAGCGCCGCGTGACATCGCTGATAGACCGCACCTCAACCGTCTGGCGTCCCATATGACTTGGTTAGCGGGCCACTGCCGCAAGGCTGGCTAGCCTACTTATCTCATGCCACGGTCTCACCAGTAAGAATGGCGCTGGTAAACCTCTTAGGCCTCTCCGCGGCGACTGCTGTGGATAGCAGTCGCTTCGCTGCAGCCACGACTTGCACGGATTAGTGACATGGCAAGGGCTCAGCGCGTAGCAGAGCTTTATTGATATAGCCCCGTGACGGCCTGATCGCCAACTCGAAAGTAGACAGTGACGAAAAACGACGAACTTCTGACACTGCCTCAAGTCCTCACAGAGCTAGGGGGAGTTTCCCGCCGCACGTTCTACCGCTGGCGACAGCTAGGACGTGCACCCGTCTGTATCCAGCTGCCCAATCTCGAACTTCGGGTATGGCGAAGCGACCTCATCGCCTGGCTGGAATCCCGCAGGGAGGCACCATGAGCGTCACCTACGACGTTAAGCTCGGCTATATTCAGGAGCGGGCCACCCGCGCAAGCCGAGCCTATATCGCCCGCTGGCGAGTCGCTCGTAAGGAGAGGTCGAAAAGCTTTCGCACCAAAGGGCTGGCTTACGCCTTCATGTCAGATCTGCGGCAGGCCACCAGGGCAGGGGAGGGCTTCGACCCTATTACCGGCCTACCGTTGTCGATGCTCATGCAGCAGTCCTCAGGACCGTCGTTCCTGAACTTCGCACAAAGGTATCTCATGGAGCGCTGGAACTTGACTGCCGCTCGGACCCGGGAAACAGAGGCGTACGCGCTGTTTTCTCTGGTGCCAGCACTGGTAGCGGGCCTGCCGCACCGCCCTGCCGACGAAGAACTCAGGCAAGTGCTCCGCATCCATGCGCTGATGCCAGCGGATCGACGAAAAGAACTGACCAGAACCCAATCCACAGCCTTGCAATGGCTGGAAAAGGCTTCACTGCCACTAACAGACCTCGTAGAGGCACACGTCTTGCGCCAAGCCCTTCATGCCATCTCCATCACGTTCGCAGGACGACCAGCAGCGGCGAACACAGTACGACGCAAGCGCGCCATCTTCCATCACATACTGGAGTACGCCGTCGAAGAGCAACTATTCGCCAGCAATCCACTGGCCAGAGTCAACTGGAAGGTGCCCAAGGCAACCACGGTCGTAGACCCTCGGGCGGTCGTCAATCCGATCCAAGCTCGACAGCTCCTCGACGCCGTATCCAGGGTAGGTCGCAAACGAGGCCACCGACTCAAGACGATGTTCGCCAGTATCTATTACGCCGCACTGAGACCGGAGGAAGCGGCAGACTTGCGACTGAACAACTGTCATTTGCCAACTTCAGGCTGGGGACTGATTGTGCTAGAGAAGGCACGTCCTCAGGCGGCGACGCGCTGGACCAACACAGGCAAGACGCACGAAACACGTAGCCTGAAGCATCGCGGAGACAAGGAAACACGTGAAATCCCCATCCCGCCAGTCCTGGTAGCTATGCTTCGCGAGCATATCGCCAGGTTTGAAGCGGCGCAAGACGGCAGAATCTTCCACACGGGCACTGGTAACAGCTACTCCAGCGCGGCACACTCCTACGTATGGAAGGAGGCCCGTAGACTTACATTCTCGCCGGAACAAGTAGTCTCGTTGCTTGCCGCACGACCGTACGATCTGCGCCATGCGGCGGTTTCGCTCTGGTTGAACGCCGGCGTGCCAGCGGTCGAAGTCGCAAAGCGCGCTGGACACAGCGTGGACGTGCTACTAAAGGTCTACGCCAAATGCCTTGACGGACAACAAGAGTTGGACAACAGCAAGATCGATGATGCCCTACGGATTTAGATTCTCTGTATGGTGCCTACCATCTTTGGTTGGAGTTCGTTCCCGAGGCGTAACTCTACTGGGGGCCTCGCACGTACAGGGTACTGGCAGTCCGGGCGGGACCTCGAGTTCTCCGCCGCCGGAAAAGCGACAAGACCACAACGGCTGAAAGCGTCATCCATACCTTGCCGAGAATCTGCCCGGGCAGGTAGTCAAGAGATCCGAAGGCCAGCTTCAAGAACAAGAGGCTGTCACATAGGAGACCCACGGCATTTGAGACGAGCATGGCGACAATCAACCCTCGTTGGCGAAGCGGTTCATAGACGCCGAAATCCGCCAGTTCAGCCACGGCAAACGCCACAGCTGAGGCCATGGCCAGGCCTGGATCCGCCAACAAGTACGAGAGGACGATGCCGACGGCGATAGCCACAAGGACAGCGACGCGGCCAGCGGCTTCTCGACTGAGGTCTCGGAGCACGAGCGCCAACCCCACCATGTAGACGCCAGCTGGCGCGTCGTAGCCGAAGCCCACCGGTACCGCACCGAAGTAGGTGACTGCGAGGTTTGCAGCAGGAATCGTAGCGATGTACGCCAGGAGCGCGCCGCTGCCTGCGGTAATGGAGACCTTCACGTTCTGCCCTCTGATCAACGGCCTGTGTGGCCCTCCCTAGGCGGATGCCGACAGGGTGGGCGTCCCGACATTACAGCCCATAGCAACGACACTCTGCGGATCCATCCCGTTGTTGCACGATCTCCACTTAGTCGAGCAGATCGTATGATCTTGGTCTGCGCTGGGGGCGCCTTTGAGAGGGTTGATCGTGCTGGCACGAGTCATGATCTACGCCAACTGCGATGGCAGGCAGCTTGGAAACTGATGCTCCGACGATCGCGGGTCGGGCGCAGTTTCGCCAACCGATCCGTGTTGCAGAAGGGCTTGGCCGCTCGGTGGCCTCTAGCCTGGTACCTGGTGATCGGACAACGGCACACTGGGCGGCAGTCCACGGGGCGCTATGCCCGTATCCACCCGAGCGCTCAGGTTGGCAGATGGATTTTTGGAAACTACGCTGCTTCCTGAGGTTCATGAGGTGTAAGTTTCGGGTCGAACCACGATTGCAGAGGGTGATCAGATGGCTACGGGTAAGCCAAAGGCTGTTGTGCTCCTGAGCGGCGGTCTTGACTCCACGACCGTCCTCGCGATCGCTCGTCACGAAGGCTTCGACGCGCACGCACTTAGCTTCCGCTATGGGCAGCGTCACACCGAGGAACTCGAGGCGGCCCAGAAGATCGCACGAGAGTTGGGCGCCGCACAGCATGTGATCACCGATATCAACCTCGCCGTCTTCGGGGGCTCTGCGCTCACCGACAGCGCACTCGACGTGCCACATCACGAGAGTGTCGACGAGCTGGGTGCAGGGATCCCGATCACCTACGTACCGGCCCGCAACACCATCTTCCTTTCCTTCGCGCTTGCCTGGGCCGAGACTCTTGGCTCATCCGATGTCTTCATCGGGGTCAACGCCCTCGACTACAGCGGATACCCAGACTGCAGGCCCGAGTACATCGAGGCTTACGAGCGTATGGCCAACCTGGCAACGAAGGCCGGCGTCGAAGGGACCCAGAAACTGAAGATTCACACTCCGCTGATTGACCTGACCAAGGCGCAGACGATCCAACGTGGTCTCGACCTGGGCGTGGACTACTCCTTGACCCACAGTTGCTACGACCCAGTTGACGGGCGTGCATGTGAGACCTGCGACTCTTGCCTGCTCCGCGGACGAGGCTTCGCCGAACTCGGCCTCGTCGACCCATCCTTCACCTCTACGAAGGCTTGACCCGAGACATGTATCGGATCAAGGAAATCTTCTACACGCTGCAAGGCGAGGGGAGCCACGCAGGAAGGCCATCCGTGTTCTGCCGGTTCACGAGTTGCAACTTGTGGACAGGCAGAGAGAAGGACCGGCACCGCGCGATTTGCAAGTTCTGCGATACCGATTTCGTCGGCACAGATGGCCCCGGAGGCGGGCGCTTCGCAACGGCTGCCGACCTAGCTGCAGCAGTGGCCAAGACCTGGGCAGGTGAAGCACACCCACGCAGCCGGCCCTATGTAGTGTGCACCGGTGGAGAGCCACTCCTCCAACTCGATGCCGGAGCCGTCAACGCCCTACATTCTGCAGGGTTCGAGGTAGCCATCGAAACCAACGGCACTCGAGAAGCTCCTGAAGGGATCGACTGGATCTGCGTGAGTCCTAAGGCTGGCACACAGCTTGTCCTGACATCAGGCCATGATCTGAAGTTGGTCTATCCCCAGGTGGGGGCTGAGCCGGAACTGTTCGAAGACCTTGACTTCGATCGGTTGCTGCTGCAACCGATGGATGGCGATGACCTTGTTGCCAACACTAAGGCCGCCATCGAATATTGCCTTGATCATCCGCAGTGGCAGTTGAGCGTCCAAACCCACAAGCTTTTGGGAATCCGTTGATCGAGATCTTTCGTGAGTTCACGTTCGAGGCAGCCCACCGGTTGCCGAACGTACCCGATGGCCACAAGTGCGCCAGGCTTCACGGACACAGCTATCGAGTCGAAGTGCATGTCCGCGGTGAGATCGATCCTGCTACTGGGTGGTTGATGGACTTCGCTGAGATCAAGTCAGCGTTCAGGCCTGTGCTGGACCAGCTCGACCACTATTACCTCAATGAGATCCCAGGGCTCGAAAATCCAACCAGCGAAGTTCTAGCCAAGTGGATCTGGGCGCTTCTGAGCGGCTCGCTGCCTCTGTCGGCAATCCACGTCCGAGAGACGTGCACTTCCGGCTGCGTCTACAAGGGGGAGATCTGATGCTCGCCGATGTGCAGGGGACCCCCGACACTCGTGGCATAGCCCTAGACGAGGTTGGAATCGAAGGCCTTCGCTACCCAGTTCTTGTCGCTGATGGACAAGGCGCGAAGCGAGAGACCGTAGCCACGGCGGCCATGTCTGTCACGCTTGGACCGGAGGTCAAGGGCGCTCACTTGAGCCGCTTCATCGAGGTGCTTCACGGCTCGCGCGAGCAACTGTCTCCTGCCTCGGCAACAGGCCTTGCGGACGAGTTGAGGCAACACATGCGGAGTACCAGTGCGCGCGTGCACCTGGTCTTTCCATACTTCCTGGAGCGCAAAGCACCGGTCACGCAGTCCCGAGCGTTTGTCGAGTACACCTGCGCTGTAACCGCATGCAGCAGTCTCACCGATACCCAGTTGATGTTAACTGTCGAGGTACCCGTCACGAGCGTGTGTCCGTGCAGCAAAGCCATCAGCGACCGCGGCGCCCACAATCAGCGTGGCCATATCACTATCGAGGTCAAGCCGTGCGACCGGGCGACCGACCTGTGGTTCGACGAGTTGATCGACATCGCGGAAGGTGCCGCGTCCTCACCGGTCTACACCTTGCTCAAGCGTCCCGACGAGCGTCACGTCACCATGGCCGGGTACGACAACCCCGTCTTCGTCGAAGACATGGTTCGCAACGTTTGCCAGGTGCTCGGGGCCCTGGACCGTATAGCCAGGTACCGGGTTCGTGCGGTCAACGACGAAAGCATCCACAATCACGCGGCATATGCTGCGGTTTCCTGGACCTCCCCGAGCGGCGCATAGGACATGTCCCATAGCGTTGGCCGGAACGGCCCATCCGTGCATGTTGTAGTGACGTGCACAAACCGTAAGCGCATCCCAGTGCCTGATTCGCTCTGCGCCCGAAACTTGAAGGCACAAAATATCGCCGATCGTTGTGATGAGTGGGTCCAACTTCTGTCCACCGCTTCGTCTCATGCTGCTGCCACTGATATGTATGCAGGCGAGCATTGGCTTATCGCCCGAGGACTGGCAGACGTAATTGGGAAAGGAGCAGCCCTATGGGTGTGTTCGGCAGGGTATGGACTGATTCCTGTCGACGTACCTATCGCCTCGTATGCAGCCACGTTCGCGTTTGGCCACGCCGACTCGGTCGCCCAAGATACTGACGGAACCCGGCAGTGGTGGGAGTGCCTTTCTCGGTGGGTTGGTCCACAACGAGAGCAACCCCGCTCCTTCTCCGCGCTAGCTGCTCGTTACCCGGATTCCTCAATTGTCGCTGTGCTGTCGGATCCATATCTGCGAGCCTGCTCCAACGACCTGCGCGATGCTGCTTCAACCCTGTCCAGCAGTGACAACCTCTCAGTAGTTGGTCCGGGAGGACGCTGCGCAGAGGTCGAAGATCTCGTGGTCCCGGTTACGGCAGCTCTCAGGCCGGCAGTCGGTGGCAGTCTCCTCTCGCTGAACGTGCGAGCAGCCATGCATCTACTGGCAGAAGTACGCCTACGCGG
This sequence comes from Nonomuraea monospora, assembly GCF_039531895.1. Classification (NCBI taxonomy): domain Bacteria; kingdom Bacillati; phylum Actinomycetota; class Actinomycetes; order Streptosporangiales; family Streptosporangiaceae; genus Nonomuraea; species Nonomuraea monospora. Next base: position 71,570 of record NZ_BAAAQX010000053.1, on the reverse strand, counting down.
AGACGCTGTACGGCGCCCACTACTAGCCAAGCTCATGAGCGATGCCCTCGCGGCGGCGCCAGATGTTCCACCTCGGCCGGCCGGCGAGCGCATGTCCGATGATCAGGTCCGCACCTTTATCCGAGAACGCCTGGCGTTCGGCCCCACATCAGCCACCTCCCTCCTACGCGAACTACGGACATCAGGATTGTCCTGCGAGCAAGCGCGCTTCAAGAACCTCTTCCTTGCAGAGCGTAACGCGTCGGCAGGTGGGTGGTGACGCCGCCGGAGAAGACACGCATCGCTGAGATACGTGCTCTCCGGATCGTGCAGGTGAAGGATTATCCCCTCTTCGTATTCATGTTGCGTGCGGAGCAGGTGCTCGAGTTCGCCGACATCTCCAGAGTAAGTAGGGACGAAGCAGGGAAGCTGATCGGTTACCAACGCCCTCAGGTAAGGAAGCACATTCAAGAGATTGTCCAGTACCTAGACAGCGACCTGCCAATCTTCCCAAACCCCATCATTATGGCTTTGTCTTCACGCGTACGCTTTCGGTGCACCCGGGGCGGCAATAGGCACGCGGACGACGGTGTTTCGGATACTGGCAGGCTCACGATTCCCCTCTCCGAGGATGGGAGGCCGAGACCTGCCTGGATCGTGGACGGACAGCAGCGTGCCTTGGCGCTTGCGCAGGCGCGACGGCGCGACTTTCCAGTACCGATCATCGCCTTCATCGCCGACACCGTCGACTTGCAGCGAGATCAGTTCGTTCGGATCAACAACACCAAGCCACTCCCACGAGGACTAGTGACGGAACTCCTTCCGGCCGTAGACAGTCCACTTCCGCCACGATTGGCCATCCGGAAGGCCCCCTCACAGCTGTGCGACATTCTAAACTCAGATAGAAATTCGCCGTTTTATGGCCTGGTGAAGCGCGCTTCTACCGCTAGCTTCAAGAACGCCAGTGCGGTAGTTACCGACACTGGAATTGTCGACATGATTCAGGAAAGCCTCACATCTCCATCCGGAGCTCTCTACCCCTACCGTGATATTGGTCGTGGAGAAACGGACTTCGATGGCATCATCCAGGCCCTCTTCGTCTACTGGACGGCGGTACGCGAGACTTTTCCAGATGCGTGGGGAAAGTCTCCAGAGAAGAGCCGACTTATGCATGGTGCCGGGATCCGAGCCATGGGCCGCCTCATGGACCGGATTCTGGGTGTCGTCGACCCCGTGCGAAAAGACGCGCCCGAAACAGTACGAAAGCATTTGGAAATGGTCGCTCCATATTGCAGATGGACATCTGGAGTTTGGGAAGAGATAGGACATCGCTGGAATGAAATCGAGAACGTAGGAAAGCATGTTCACGAACTCTCCAACTATCTCATTCGCGTCTATCAGATTGCACGAAGGGGTCTAGTATGAAGTTCTACTTTCCCGACAGCCAGGACCAGGTCAGTCCAACATTTAACTTCATTACTGAAGAGCACTCACCGTATCGGGTGCGGCAGCGCGATGACGTGTACGCTCACGAAATCCTTGAGCCGCTGCCTTACGATGGACTCCTTGTGAGCAAGGCAATTATTGACGGCTCGGTGCAGGGTGCTGGCAAGTACTCGATGCCGCAAAGAGAGCGTCTCTATCGATTGGGTATATCTAAATATTTCAGACTACCTGAGAACGTTGTGACATTGGGCGACTGTGGCGCCTTCAACTACGTCAATGAAGAAATACCGCCATATACGACCCCTGAGGTCCTAGACTTCTACGAGCGCTGCGGGTTCCACGCTGGGATTAGCATAGACCATGTTATCTTCGGTTATGATGCCCAGATTTCCGACGGGGAAGTTAATCCGGCATGGAAAAGACGGCGCAAAATTTCGCTTCAGCACGCCGCCGACTTCTATGCCGCCGTCCGGGATCGAGGTGACCCTATTGAGCCCGTTGGGGCTGCGCAGGGTTGGAGCCCCGCTAGCTACGCCGACAGCGTTCATCATCTCCAGGAGATCGGATATCAGCGCATCGCCCTCGGGGGGATGGTTCCGCTGAGGACACCCGATATCTTGGCTTGCCTAAAAGAGATAGACCAGATACGTCATCCTAAAACCGAGCTCCATCTCCTGGGGATAACTCGCGTCGAATCCATAAATGAATTCTCGGTCTACGGTGTGACTAGCTTCGATAGCACCTCGCCCTTTCGGCAGGCATTCATGGATGATCGCAACAACTACCACACGAAGAATGAGGCGTATACTGCAATTCGCGTTCCTCAGGTCGATGGCAACCCCTCGCTCAAACGGCGCATTCTGGCAGGGGAGATTTCTCAAGCGAAGGCGAAGATCGCAGAGCGAGAGTGCATGAGGCGCCTGCGCGCATATGACGGCGGAGCCGAAGCCCTAGACCGGGTTATCGAGATTCTCGGAGAGTACGAAGCGCTGGTTGAGCCTGATAAGAAAAAGAGCAAGGTCCCCGCTTATCGAGTTACGCTTCAAGCTAGGCCTTGGAAGTCGTGTACGTGTAGTGTCTGTGCCGCTCACGGTATTGAAATAGCTATCTTCAGGGGTTCTGAACGCAACAAGAGGCGCGGGTTTCACAACTTGTCAGTCTTCGCCGCTAAGATGCATCACATCAAGAGCCCTCTTGGACAGGAGAACTAATGGCCGACCGCCAGATCCTTCGTCTCCCCGCGTTGGAGATCAGGCAGGGATCGCGCCGTATATACTGCTTCGCGGTCGACGGCAAGAGGCTGCACGAGTTTGCTGCGGTCTCCCGCATACGGCGCGATGCGACAGACCATCTCCAGGGGTATCAGAGACCAGAGGTCGCTAGCCACATCCGGGCCATCCAGCGCTATCTAGAGTCCGAAAACCCCATGCTGCCGAACGCGCTAGTGCTTGCCTTTGACGGTCGCGTTCGCTTCGAACCTGCTGCTGCCCGAGAAGTCGTCGACTACTCCACACCTGGAGAACTCCTTGTCCCCATTGACGAGACCCTCGAGGATGATCAGAAGCCAGCTTGGGTAGTCGACGGTCAGCAGCGCTGCGCTGCTATACGAGACGCGGACATCGGTGAATTTCCTGTTGCTGCTGTCGGTTTCATCGCGGATGACGAGGCTGAGCAGCGTGCCCAGTTCATACTCGTTAACAACACGAAACCTCTCCCCAAGGGTCTAATCCACGAACTACTCCCCGATACGAACACGCACCTCCCTCCTGCATACGCGCGACGCCAGCTCCCCGCTGCCCTCATGACCCGCCTCAACGGGACGTTCCACGGGCCCTTTTACCGAGCCATCGCCACGCCCACGTCGCCGAACGGGTACATCAAAGACAACAGCATCTTGAGGATGATTGAGCACAGCCTGTACCAGGGCGCGCTTTACCAGTACCGTGACCCAATGGATGGCGCCGGCGACGTCGAGCAGATGCTGGCTCATCTCACGGTGTATTGGAGCCTGGTGCGAGACACATTCTCCGAAGCATGGGCGCTACCCCCCCGTCTCTCCCGGCTCACTCATGGCGTGGGAATCCAGGCCATGGGCTTCATCATGGATCACCTGACCGAGGATCTCCCCCCTCAGGAGATCCCCAACGCAGTTAATGAGGCGCTAAAGCGGATCGAGGCGGGTGCTGCCTGGACGGCGGGTTCATGGAAGTTCGGTTCAGCGGAAGCGCGCAAGTGGAACAGCTTTCAAAACACCCCCAACGACGTACGTCTGCTCACTGACGGCTTGCTCTATCTGATTAACCAGGAGGCTCTCTTCTAAAGACACATGTCCTGATCGCCTCTGGCATATAACGTTAACCGGCCTTTCGGGGCAGACCCGCTGCCAACGTTCTGGGTGACCCTGCGGAAATGGTAGCAAGACCCGTGGCGGTAAGCCTGCGAAGGGTCGCTTTTGAGACAGTTACGGCAGCGACACTATGGTGCCTTCCCGCCAAAGATTGCCTCGAAGCCTGAGAGTACCGCCTCAACCAAAGATGCTGATCCCTTACCGAGAGCGTAATGGATCGGCTTACGGCCTCGAGCCTTCTTCAGAGCGTCTGTCGCAGCGTGCGCTGCCGCTTTATCCGCGATGACCAGTAGGTCGGCCTGTTTCGCTGCGCTTCTTAATGCTGTACTTGCCACTTTGTCGGTGAAGATTTCGACCCGGGTTTCTGGGTACCAGCGCTGCACGATAGTTGCTGCCCTGTTGGCCGCAGACTCCACTAGAGAATAGATCGCTACGAAACATCCTTCAGGCGGCCTGACCTGAAGGATTGTCGTTGGCGCCTGGCCATCGGGTTTGGCTGGGATCGCCAGTTCCAACCCGAAGTCTGCGGCCAACATCTTGGCAGTCTCTAGCAGTACAGCGTTGATTCGGCGTGCGTTGTGTGGTCCGATCCGGCTTAAAATCTGGGTAGCAAAGGTTGGGAGCTCCACTGCTGAGTCAGGCCGTGTTGCCACAAGCACCTCGATCAATTCAAGGCTAAGTGACATGTCGGCATCAGTCAGGAAAGGCGTCCAACCGGCACGAAGACTGTCTACCAGTTCATCAAATAGTGATGCTGATACCCCTGTGGTGAGTGCTCTGGCTACAAGATCAAGCAGTCGATTGGCTCGATGGCGATCGCCGGACTCGTCGCCCAGGGCCCATGCCTCGACAATAGTCAACCGCAGGTCTTGGATTCCGGGTACGTCGCCGGCCGCCAGGAAGAGATCCCGTTCCATGTCGAGCAGTAGCTCGATGAGATCTGGAAGGAAAGAAGGGTCTAGCGACCTGCTGAGAGGCCGAGCCACATCGACAACTTCCTGGAGCACTCCAGCCTGCATGAGGCGAGGGACTGCTTGAACTCGCAGTTCATCAGTTGTCCGGGCTCGATCGGTAACGCTAATGCCAGCAGCAAAGGCGGCCTTGAGCGTTTCTGCCAGAGGCTCGGCAGCGATGTCGACCTGGTACCCACTCGGTGTGAGTCGGCTAGACACTATGTGGCGGATGTCTGAGTCGACGAGTTGCTCCCGCCATTGCTGGAGAAGTTGTATCGAGTTGCTGCTGAGAGTTTTTGTAACCAGTTCGAGGAGCACGGGGAGCAAGGTGGCGGAGGGCGTAGCTCGCGCAAGGATCTCGATCGCGGCGTCAAGACGTCCGCCGTCGAGAGCCAAGCGCAACTCGGCGAGGTCCGGTTCTCCGACTGGTGTCCGAGCGACTGCGCTGGGCACGGAAAGTAGAGCAGCAAGGTCGCGCCGGGCGGTGACCTGATCAAGCCAACCCGATTCGAGGAGTCGCGCCGTCACGACCTCAGCCGACTCCCCTGATGACAGCGACCAGTAAGCGTAGTATTGGGCGCCCGCCGCTGACCTAATCTTGGTCGCCGATCCTAGGAGGCATCCGTACGCTGAAGTCGACTGCACAAAGTCCGTGAGACTGGCCGTATCTGGAAGGCGGGTCATGGCAAGACGAGCCAGTGCATCTGAGGCCAAGACGGGGCGGTCAAGGCGGATCAGGTCCGGAAGTTCTTCGAACTGTTCAAGCCGATCCCAGTGCTCGAAAGTCGCCAGATATTGCAACCTCAGGAACAGTTTGTTTGCCCGCGCTAGCCGGTGATCCATTTCCAGGACGTTCAGGATTTCTTCAGTCTTAGCTTCCGCTCCAGAAGCACAGGAATCCCAAAAGTCGCCAATGAGTCGCCCCAGCGGTTGAACCAGATTTATTGTTCGATGGGGACGAACTGTAAGCGAATGAGTCATTCGGACTAGGCCTTGGCGGACGTTGGCTTCTACCTTGGCATCCCTTGGGGCCAGAAGTCGATACGAACAGCCTTGCGGGCCAGTGAGTGTCCGGACGGCCTGGTCCAGAGGCATGTCCGAGTCGTCGGGGACAGGCTGTCCGGAAAACGCGATCCACGATCCTACGTAAGCCTGGATCAGATCGCGGACCCACAGCCGTTGTTCTCGATCAGGACAGATCACATACCAGTATGTCCAACTGGACGCGCTGACTGGAAGCACAAAAGGAGAAGGCGGGGTGGCAGACCATGCCGCTTCAGCTTGCGCGATAACTCTACGGACAGCGCCATTGCCGGTGACAGATATATCATTGGGTGGTGAAAAGAAGGCCGCAACAAATTTGGTCCACGGCGTGTCCAGGAGGCCGGGGTTCACTTGAACAGCTCAAGTAGATCAGTTGCGACCGCTGCAACCCGTGCGGCTTCTGTCGTGACTGTGATCAGTTCCCCATTCATAGTAACTCCGCTATAGGTAAGATTCATTGAGCCATAGACTGCCCATGTATCGCCTATCAGGGCCTTCTCGTGGCTGAACAGGAGATGCTCCCGAGGTTGTCGAGTGAGTGATAGGCGAGACGCGGTCCCATCTAGCGATGCTGCCTGTTCGACGCGTGACAGGAGTTCCGTTTCGCGATCGCCAGGGCCGCAAGCGAGTCGGACGATGGTGCCGTGCTGGAGCATTGCCCTAAGTACATTGGAAAAGGGTACGAATGTCGCTGTCCAGGCTGCATTGAGCGACGTAAATTTGCCGCCTCGGTTGTCCAGCGCCGGAAAGTCTGACATCCAGGGCGACACAACGAGCAGGCGTTTACCTGGGTTAAGAAGTTCCGAGAGGAACAAACCCTCAAGGCACTCTGTCAAATCTCGACTTGGTGAGGCGGCCGACCTATGGATGAGCCGCGTGCTCATTGCGGAGCCTCCCGAAGAGACACTGACACCGAGTACCTACCGTCTTCTCTGGTGATCCCTTCCACTTGTGGATAGACATGCAACCAATCAAGTGCGAGTGGGTCAACCATCAACTCCTGCACCGCCCTCGCCAGCACTTCCGTCTTGCTGGAACTGCTGACAAGTCGGGCGGTGCCGTGGCTATGCAGGGCAGAGGCCAAAGCGTCGCGCCATTTTTCACCGTCAACATCGATACCCGCAGGACGACTGGGTAGCACGTCTTTCAGCAGAGTTCTCTCCGTAGCTAGAGGGTTCTGCATAAAGCGATTGGTCGCTCGGAGCGTTTCCGGGCGACGTGCGCATGCCCGCGTCCATAGCAGACTGAGGAGGACCACTTGCGCTCTAGTCTGTGAATCGGCTTCGTTTGTGGAAGCCGCAACGCGCCTAAGCATGTCCAGTACCTGATCGTCCTTTGCGAGGAACGCGCATATGGCGCGGTGGTCAATCGCGAATCCGGCGCGAACGTCGATGTCATCCCAACGGCCCAGCGCCAGGCGGAGGAGTTCGTCACTCTCGGAGCCTGATCCCGGCCGAAATATGCGCGTTGATAGCGCGGTGAGATTCGCGTGCGTCTGAGGGATGCCCTCCTCAGTAAGGCAAGCGTTGAGGTCCTGCCAGGCTTGCAGCCTGTCGGCTCTTCCTTCACGGAAACGCTGGGCCGCATCGCGGACCGAAGCACTGGTCGTCAACAACCCAAGGACCCGGCGCAGGGATGGATCTACCTCTTCCGAGTCCGACGGCTCCACGGCTGCGGCGACAAGGGTATCAAACCTCCGCGGATCGTCTGCCAGCCGGCGCGTCATGGCCTCGACTAATCCGCCTCCACCCGGAACGGTGTCAGACATAACAATGCGTGCCCGCGGTCCGCCCTCATCGAGGATGTCTACCAAGGCATCGGTGTCTATGTTGAAATCCGGGCAGACTTGCTGTGCTGCGGCCTGCCAGGCCGCAGCGAGGGTGTGCATGAACCGGGAGCGGATCCACGGTAGCCATGTCTGGTCGGGCTCTTGCTTAAGGGTTGGAATTGTCTCGTTCAGAACTTGGATCGTGTCTGAGCTCTGAAGGGCGTCAAGAACTGTATCTCGAAGGGGTGTCTCGTCGACCTCGGTGTAGTTGGTGGCGAGAAGGACGCCGTCTACAACGGTTGCTGCTAGTGACTGCCACTGTTGTGCCCCGAGCCTGAGCAGGTGATTGATGTCGTCCCCGCGAAGCACTGCGTCAGCTGCTACTGATAGGACGACGTCAGTGACCCATGCCGCAGTAAATGGGCCTAGACCGCTTTGCTCGAGACCTTTCCGCGTAAGGTGCGCGAATCGATCCGTACGCAACTGCCGGAGCCTACCGGGATCGGTATCCAGCTTGAAGGCGGCCAGTGACTCCGGCACAGCAACGGTGACAAGGAGCGCGTCGACCATGTTGGCGAAGCCGACGCCGGCGGGCTTACCGCCCCGCGTGAACGTGAGGTCTTGACGCCTTCGAGTCCCTGGCATCACGACTTCGGCCGTGCCCTCCAGCGCGAACCGCCAGGTCTGCAGGGGACCGCGATCAGCATTAAGGTACGCCGTAACATTAGGGACCAACTGGCCGAGGGGGCTGTTACGCGGACGGGGTAGCTGTGTTCCCTCGTCGTCCGCGTCGATGGCAAAACGCCACTTGAGCCAGCCGTTCGAGGTTGCTTGGACGCGGGGCGGCGGTTCTGTCGGGCGGATAACCACGGGTCTGACTATGGGGAGGGGGCCATCCAGCGTGTGGACATTGGTGATCACTTCACCGCCAGGAGCCAGGCCGGCATCAAGATCGATCACTCCGGACGCTGGGGCTTCGATCCAGAGACCCCGGACCTTCTGCACGGCCCAGCGAAGCGTTACTTTCCCAGGAGCTAGTTCGCTGAGTGCCATCCCGACCGGCATGGATGTTTCGGCCGCTGGGTCGTAATTTGGAGGCGGGGCAATCTCCACTTCCGGAAGTGCAAGATCACTAAACAACGTTGACGGAATGAACTCTGGCAATGGCTGTCGTGCGATGATGTCAGTGCTGGGGACTGCCTCCCTCGACTGCACGGTGGACCAGTTGCTGGTAAGTCGGCGATATGCGGTTGGCACGACTTCGAGCATGAGCGAACGGGGGTACTCCCAGCAAACACTTTTCGTCTCCTCAAGGCTCAATTTGAGACTCGACTGGACGAAGGCAAACAGGTCCTTCTGGGCAGCGCCACCATCGAGAACTTCACCCAAAAGCTGCTGGCACGCTTGCACCAAGCTATATTTTTCGCTGGGTTTCGAAAGGACCCTGCGTACGGACCAACGGTGCGGTCCATCGACGCCAAGTCGGATGGCGATCCAGTCAATGAGACACATCGCGGCCTGCATCTTGCGCACTGATTGATTGCCCAGCGGTAGATTCTTTGCCGGAACCGATGGGTCAATGATCGTCTCGTAGGACTGAAACGCCAACCGATCGCGCCCGTAATCTGAGAGCACAACGACAGTCCAGGGACGTTGGTCCTGCACTCGTCCGGCCCGACCTCGGCGTTGTAGAAACTGCGCAATGTCACGCGGCGCCTTGTGCTGAAGGATTGCCCCAACGCGGGGATCGTCGTATCCCACTTCTAGAGATGAGGTTGCAATGACAATGTCAGTGGACTGGCTGACGCCGGTATCCTGTGATGATGTCCGAGATATCTGCAGGGAGCGCGGCCCGAAGCCCAACTTCTCCGGAAGCCACCAAAACTGGCCTTCACGGTCCCATTCCGCTTCGTCATCGATTCCCGCGTAGCGAGCAGCATCATCTGGAATACGTAGGCTGGCGAGGACATGTCCATTCCGATCGGGATTCCCGAAGGGATCGCGCCCCTCTGCGCTCAGTACCTGCCGGTAGAGTCGGTTAACCAGATCAAGGTTCTCGAGAAAAGCAAATACGCGTGTCCCGTATGAGCCACCAAGGCTGGCTCCGTTTTCATCCAGGATCCGCCGCAGCAGCATAAGACTTTGGATGGAAGTAGACAGTAGCGCTGCCTGAGAGGCAGGATCGCCACGGAGAAGGAGTTGATACTCGCTTCCTTTGCTTTTCATCGAATTCGGATCAGGGCGGACGTCAGCGATATATTCTGGGGAGACGCCGCACAAATCTGAGAAGAACGTCGCTGCGTTCGCCAGTGTGGCGCTCAGACCTACCCAAGTGACGGGGCGCCCTATAAGGTGCCGCCAGCGCCGGAGTAGATAGGCAACCTGGGCGCCGCTCGCGCCCGAATAGGTGTGGATCTCGTCGAGTAGGACGAGGTTCGGTCCTCGCCCCTGCCCTACCCCGAAGACATGTCTTGACCATCCGTCGCTTAGTTGCTGGTTCAGCATCTCCGTCGTCGTGAACAGAATGTCGGGCACCTGCTCCTGCATGGCAGTGCGCGTCAGACGGAGTTCGTCCGAAGTGACTCGGCCGCCGCATGTCTGGCACTTCAGGTATCCCCAGTTCAGAGAACTCGACTGCTTGCCCGAAGGCCGAATCCAAGCAAGCGTTCCGCCACAGTTGCCGCCGCTGTTTGATGCAGGGCAAGTTAGAAATGGGCACAACCAAGCAGATTTCTCTTTTCGCCAACCGCCTCGTCTATCGGGCTCATGATCGCTGCTGAATGGCGTCGGCCCAAAATAGGCTCCGATGGTCAGGAGTCGACTGCCAGATGATCGAAGGGAACGCACCTCCTGTAGCGCCGTCGCCAACTGATCCTTCAACAACTCGTTGCGGGGATAGATCGCAATAACACGCGGGCCGTGGTCATCCACCGCCAACTGTGACAAAGCAGGGAGGTAAAATGCGAGAGTTTTGCCGCTTCCAGTGCCTGCACCGATCACGACTCCGCGATCCTTCTTGGCCCTAAGCGCTGAGAAGATCTCGGCCGTAGCCTCGAGTTGGAAGTGGGAGAGGGACCGTCCCGCCAGGACACGTCCGACCTGAGAAAGAACAGCGACAGGGAGTTCATGCCCCTGCAGCAGTTCGAGGGCCTCAGCAGGCTCAACGTTCCGCTCGGGAAAGGCGCGCGGCCGGCGAAGGAAACGGAAGTCTGAGACCAAGCGGCTACCGGACGGCCAGGGCTTGCCAGGAAACAACTGCCGGAGTCTGGCGAAAAGGCGCACCGACTCAGCCATCCTAGTCCGGTACCTGGCCGGCCACTCTCTAGGCAACTGAACCAAGAGGTTCTCGGCCAGCAACTCATCGATGCAGACTTCTGCATCGGGGCCGTCCCAATGCTCTTTGAGGAAGTCGGCGAGGCTGTCTCGTGTCCAGGACTCGTCGATGAGCCCCCACGCGATTTTCCGTGCGTCGGCTTCCTCAAGGGCGTCGAGAGCGGCAAGGTGAGCAAAACGGTCAAAAGTAGTCATGATCGCAGCACGATCCTCAGATTCACCGTGTTTTCGGGGTCGGACAACCATGCGCGGACGGCGGGAGTGATGAGTCGCCAGGGCGCGCCGTCCTCAGTTGCCGCGTAGCGGAGGAACTCGCTGACCTCCGGGTGCTGGCGTTCGAGGCTCTGGTCCAGCTTCGGCCGATCCGCCGCCCACGATGCGGCGCCGTCATCAAGGTCTTGAAGTCGCTTCACCAAGTCGTCTGGGCTGAGGTTCTCGACTTTTCGTGCGAAAAGCGACTGGATCCGTCGCAGCCTGGCTGCCAGCGCCTCGCTAGACCCGGGATAAGCGACTATCGGCTGCTCGATCCCGTCCGGTCGCATCTGCATTCGCTTCGTGTCAACGGATCGATTGAGGTCGACAAGAAAGGATCGGGAGAACTTACCAGCAGTGTCCAACGCGCTGTTGACCGACTGTGAGCGTATTCGAGAGGCAACATCCCCGATGGATGCCCCCACGATCATGGTCGCTGTTGTCCGCAGTGCCGTTCGGGCCTTAGCGATCTCGCCTGCTGTCGCCTTGCGGACTGCAGGCTGGGCTAGCCCATGTTCTGCGAGAAGTGGGATTACACGCAACGCACTATCTAGGTCCTCGCGCGCTCCACCAGCACGCACTCGAGCTTTCTCGATTTCAACCCGTGCCTGCTGATCGGCCTCTTGGGCCTCTACTTGCGCCAGCCGGTTGAGTAGGGCTTCAGCGCGTGAGGCCAGCGACTCTGGTGGGTGCATCACTGGGCCTCCTGACAGGCCCTGTCCAGCAACGTGGCCAGGCCTCGAAGTTCTCGGATCAGGGCGTCCGTGTCTACGGCTCCAGTGATCTGCGTAGCCGTCAAGTTTTGCTCCAGACCGGAGAGAAGCTCCTGAGTCACTTGTGCGAAGCGCCCAAGCGCCGTCAGTTGTGGCAAGGGATTATTGAGGATATCCCAGAGGTCGCCAGATTCAACTTCGCTGGCGATTTTTCTGCTGAGGCGTCGATAGGGCTCCATGCTCTCGGTACCGACTTGGCTTCGAACCGTGTCGTACGACTCCTTCGAGTCAGCACGGGGCAATCGACCTCGGAGGTGGCACTCCTTAACGAGCCGATCAACGACCTTGAGGGTCGCGCTCAAGTCCTCAGTGGGATCAAGAAACCTCGCCACGTCCTGGACGCTGCGTGCTACATCGTTCCAGGCTTGCTCTGCCGCGCGTGACTGCCGAGTTTGAAGTTGCCTCAGCAACGGGCTGTCGTGATCTTCACCTGGGGGTTCGCTCGGAACTGACCGTGCTTTCAGGTTCACCTGGATTTGCCGCAAGAGCGGGCCTACGTCGAGCAGTGATGGCTTTCCTGCTCCCTTGGCCGCTGTCGCGTAGGCTCGAACGGTTGTCAACGCCTCATCACGAACGGGGCGTACCTCCTTGAGGAACTTCTCAACAGCCGGGTGCTGACCCCCTGGCCATGCTGGCATCAGCATCGCCGGCAGAGCGGTGGAGACCGTATGGCCGGGATCTGTGGCCGCGTTGCGCAGCACCTCAAGGGCTTGTACGGCGGGCAGTAGGGTTGCAGCATCGACTGCTGCCAGGTGGGCAAGTCTACTAGCGTAGTCGCTGATTCTCGTCTGGAGGTAGAAGAACCATCGCCCCTGATCCACCGAGTCCAAGCTACTTCCGTCAGCGGCCGCTAGTACTCCCTGGATAAGAATGGCATTATCGTCCGTGGCCTCAATTCGAAATGGAACTGGGCTTTCGACCACACCTCCGCCCTGCGACCGGTCAATTTGGATATCACTCAGGCGCAGGGTGTGAGAACCAATCAGCCAGGCAGGTCTGGAACCCTTGATTCTACTGATCAAAACTCCGTACGGGCCGTTCTGCAGGTGAGTGATCACCGCGTCGCAGATCCATCTCCGAATGCGGTTTGCAGTGCCGGAACTGAGCAAACTAGCACCATTGGCCCACTGATCGATCTCGCTCGCTGATGACCGCTGCGGCTTAGGCGGCGTCTCATCCTTCTCCTCCGACTCGCCTTGATCATCAGCTATCCCATGACTCAGTTGATTGCCAAAGTAGGCCGCGACGGCTTCGAGTGCCGGATCGGCATTTGGTGGTGACTGAGCGTAGAAGGCGCGCAGGCTCATCTCAGTGTCAGGGCTGAGATGGTTGGTACGCCGAATAGCTGCTCGCATACCTGGAGGGATTGCTTGCCGCACATCGTCCAGTGGCTTGGCGAATCGCCCAGACGGAAATATTCCTCCTGTTGGCAACTCATCTTCGGCAGTCTCCAGTGGCCCTCGGATGACTTCACGGAGAATCTCTCTAGGCTGGAAGCCGCCTGGGCTGGCTAGCTCTACCAATCTGTCGATGGCAGTACCGTTAAAGGGATAGAGACCATAGCCGTCCGTTGAGGCACCAAAGGTTGCGTGGCACCGAGGCTTGTCTGCGCATGATAGGCACGCGTTCGGAATGTCAGGAATCTGGCCGCGAGACGCGGAATTAGCGGGCGGAGCATCGGGCAGACGCCCAGCATTTAGATAACGACCGACGAAGTCTCGCAGGCCCGTCTGGCCTATAGCCTTGACGTTGATGTTGAGAGTGAACTGCACGCCTCGATCCGTGAAGGTGTCGAGGGAGTGCAGGTATCCAGATGTCACCGCGATCGCTGCACGGAGTTTGCACAACCGAGAGGAGGCAGGAATCGTGAGAGCCTGTGCCAATTGCTTGTCGATGCCATGCAGCAACACGAGGTCCTCGATCAACAAGCATAGCTCGTGTCCGCGAGCAGCAATCTCCTCGCGTACGTCCTCGAAAACGCTAAGTAGATCGGTTCCCTGCCCCATGAACACCTCAGCCTTTGCGCGTGGCAGATACCAGTCGCAGAGGGCGGCAATATCAGTTCGGAGGTATCGGTTCGAGACCAGGGACCCCACCAGGTTTTGGAGTTCTGGACCGAGGTCGTCAAAGACTGCAGGGTCAACCTGGAGGTCGGCCTCAGTAAGATGAAGGTCGCTCTCATCGACATCCTCTGATGGCTCTGCCCCACCACGGGCAAGGCGGACAATCCGGTGTACGGGACCGTCGCTTCTGCTCAGTACCTTGCGAAAGGTGTAGTCGCCGAGCAGTCGATGCGTTTTACGGCGTAGGTCAGTGAGTTCGGTTGGTGACACGCCCGATAGGCCCCGGATTTCGGTGGCCGGGTCGAACGTCACCAGGTGGTCGAGCCTGGCCAACAAGGCGCTAACCGCCTCTTCGGCGGTCGCTATCTCAGATGAAGCCCGCGCGAGTTCTTCGCGGAGTTGTCTCGCCTTTGGCGTGTCGATTCCGGTGAGTATCTTCTCGGTGACTCGCCGGAGCGATGTATTTCGCTTTTCGATGTAGACGACATGCCATGACGGGCGAGCCCCTAGACGAGACTTGAGCCACCTCACCATATGGCTCTTCCCCGTACCCTTATCACCCTTGATGAAGAGCAACAATGGCTCATTCGACGTAATCGGCCGCGTAAAAGCTCGAAGGACGTCGTCCTCGCTTGCCTCGATGGAGCGGCCGCCGCCCTGCTCCCGGAGTACTGGCAACTTCTGGTGTATAGCGTCGAACACCGCGTCGGCGCGTGGGTCGTCTACCTCTAGCCCACCGACATCGACCTGCGTGGCGAAGTCGACCGCCGCCCGACTCCAGCAGACGCGATTCCCAATCACAGGTCACCTCTAATTCGAGTCTTCTCCCAAACTACCGTTGTGACGACACGATCGGCAGACCCATCAGGCTGCAGCCGAAGAGTCCGGCCACCTGCGTCGCTCCTTCTTTCCAGGGTCAGGAAACCGTGCGCCTCTAGTTGAAGCAGCGAAACTGTTAAGCCGCCACTGAGTATGGCGTGATCACCTTCATGTTGCGAATCGAGACCGAACTGCAAGTCACCGCCATTTAGGAACGGAACTGCTGAAGCACATCGTGCAGCGAAGTCGCGCACATCGTAGTCCCCAGGCGCCAGGGCCGGCAGTCGGTAGGCCAAGGCTTCACTAGCGTCCGGGATTAGTCCACTACTGCCAACAGCGCGAGCGAGTCCCAAGTATGACGCCCAACGGCGAAACGACAACCACTGTTCCCGGTTCGGAATCGGCCAGCCTTTGCGGTCGGAGCCGAGCACTTGCTCTTGCCTGATCGCAAAACTTCGTCCGGCACGACTGGTGGCCGATGACTCGAATCTGTCAAATGGACGCAGGGGCTCTTCTGCTACGTGTAGGAGAACTAGCGCTTGAACAAAATCGCCCACACCGCTCGATGCATCCGAGTCTATCATCTGGACCAGCCTGTCTACCAAGACCTGAAACATGCTCCGGGGAGTGACGGCTGCTGGGTTCTTCCAGCGCTCAGCCTCTGCGGAGGCTAGCTGGATGCGATTGCCCGACTGTTCAACCATGCCAAGCATCCGTAGAGCGTCGAGAGAGGCGCCGGCAATGATAGAGCCACCCGCGCGCAGGTCATCTGGATCAGCGTCGGAAGGATCAGCTGCCCCGGTAACTACCAAGTCCATTGCCTCTGTAAGCCCACGAGGAGCTACCAAGCTCAGGAGTTCTTCCCTCTCTGCTTCTGCTTTTGGAAGTGCGACTAGCGCCCTCACCAGAAAGCGCATCGCCTCAGGGAGGATATCCGGCGGGTTGAGGAGTGCCATCTATAGCCTTCGCAGAATGTGATCGATGTAGTAAGCCGGGCCCCAAGATTCCCTTAGTAACGCTGGACCGCCAAAGGGACTCGCCGCGTCACGGGTGCATAGCACGACGGTCAGTGGTCCCCGCGAGAGACGGGTTAACACGAGTGCCCACTCGCTGGCCAGACCTCCGGCGTCGACCCGCACGAGCGTGGGAACGAGCACATTGTTCGAGCCTGCGAGCCAGCTCGTCACGGTGTCTTCCCACCAGATAGGTTGGGGCGAGCGGGGGGGCGGCGACCACGCCCCCGCGGCCACTAGGGCCATGACACCTTGACTGACCAGGCGGTCGACGAGTTCCTGCACGGCATCGGGTTGAAACCCGTCGGTCCAGACACATAGCCGTCCTCCTGGTGCCAGGTGGCGCAGCCTAGGTCCAGCCGAAGTAGTCAGGGTGCCGTTGATCAGCGGGCTCATGGGATGTCTTACCAATGCTGGCGGCAAGCGACGTGCTCGGCAGGAAGGACAGCCTCCACATTGTCGAGTAGTTGGGAGCACGCCAGATTCCATGCTGAGGCGGTAGTGATCGGCCAGGTAGCGGTTCACGCAGGTGTCGAGTCCATTGAGGATCTTCGTTGCAGATTCCAGGGACGCGGCCGCCGCTGTGCGACTCTTGGACTGCGCATCACGGAAGCGCTGGCGGAAGGTGGCTTCGTCAGAGAGATCGCTATGCTGAATACGGACAGTCATCGAGTTCCGATGTGTTGCAAAGATATCCTGCAATGCCTCGTCTGTGGCGTCAATCGGGATATTAGGTGGAGTCGGCCATTCCACAGTGATCATCCTGGCCCGATCCATCGCGGAGAGTGTCTGGGTGTTCCAGTAACGGTTGGCGTCGCTCCATGGATAGGTCACGTCCTCGGTGGGCGCAGTGAGATCTACCCCGAGTACGTCGTCCTCAATAGAGCCACGACTCTTCATGCTGCGCCATCGCCTCCACGCCTTCTCATCCCCGAGAAGCCTCGCCTCGGCCATTCCGTGCGCGACTTTGGCATCTGAGTCGGTCCACAAGACCATGGAGACGGACGCTCTGCCATCTCGGCCGCTCCGACCTACTTCCTGGTATAGACGATCCACTGACTCGGGCACGCATAGATGAATCACACCTCGCACTTCAGGAACATCCATGCCAAGACCAAAAGCCGAAGTGGCCACAACGATGTCGACGTCTTCGGCTGGGTCACCAGCGAGGCGTAGACCACGAGTAGCGTCCTGACGCCTTTGCGCTGATACGCCGCTTGTGACACCGGCGATTGCCTTCAAGCCCGCGGCGCGAAGCCAGGACATGGCTATCGACACGTTGGTGGAGTCCTCAGAGGTGTGCAAACTGGTGTACACGATGAGTGGCCGCGGTAGATGCCGGCATGCCTCAAGGAAGCGCTCACGCTTCTCTTCCTCTGTTGTGCAATAGCTCATCCACCAGGCGGGCTCCGGGCGGGTGACCTGCGCAGATACCAGCACTTCGTGCTGCCCAGGGAAGAGGCGACGCAGCGCCTCTAGGCCATAGTCGTCAAGGGTTGCTGTGAGCATCACAGTGACGGGTTTCCGGTCAGCGGGTGCGAGGTCAATCAAGCGCCGCCGCAGTCCCGCGAACGCCTGGAAGGCGGGTCGGAAAGCATCACCCCACTCTGCGACGATGTGTGCCTCGTCGATCGCAAGCAGGTCAAGCCTGCCCTCGGATGCGGATACTTTAAGAGACTGTGAAAGTACCGTGCACGCCGCCTCAGGAGAAGAGATGATCAGCCACTGCGTCCCCTCGCGTACCCGTTGGGCAAGATCCGTCTTCTCGCTCGTGGTCAGATCACCGTGATAGGCGAACAGGACGTGTTCCCCCGTGAGTTCCTGAATCCGCCGCTCAAGGTCCAGGGCAAGGGCAGTAGTGGGAACAATTAGGCATGTCTGCCGGGGCCGGTTGCTGATCGCCCGGGTGAGGACGACGTCTGTCTTTCCGGATCCCGTGGGAAGCACACAGATGACGGAGTCTCCCCCGCGGGCCGCGCCGAGTGCGCGGACGCTGGCCTTTTGACCGGGGCTCAGGTAATCGGACCGTTTCGCCGCGATGGTGTAGAAACGATCAGCGGTCAGTCGCCAATTCGGCCTCCGTGGAGAGCATCGGGCGGCGTCCTCGTCAGGTGCCGTTCCCCGGGCATCGAGCCATGAGGGAAGCCACGGTTGAGCGCGCCAGTACAGCCCTGCTTCGCGCACAAAACCATGAGCCCGCCATTCGACCGCCGGTATAAAGGCCAGATCGGACGAGTCAACGACCGACTGATATCCACGCGCGACCAATACCGATCGGATCAACGGCAGAATTTCCGCCGAGCGCGGATTCCCGGACGACTCTAGCCGCCGGGCCAGACGCGGGCACGCTTCTGCTATCTCCTGCAAGGGATAGATAGTCATGGGCGGTACACCCAAGTGATGAATACTGCCCCGCAGCTATCGAGGCTAAGCTCCGGATGGGCCAGAGCATGCTGGACTGCGGCCATGACAGTCTCGTCTGAAGACGACTCCCCACCGATACGTGACCGGGCCTGCAAAATCACACGCTCCAACTCCTGGGCAGCGGCAGTCCGCCGACGTGCCTCGCCCAACCGTTGCATCACGCTGTCGCGACCGTGGACGGCGGCTATGGCGGTCCGGAAGACATCGCCGCAAAGACGAGGCCATTGGAAGGGTGCGGTTAGTTCGCGAAAATGCTCCGGGCGGCTTCCCAGGTTCTCTCCATCAGTGCGCTCCAGGAGCTTGACCAACCTTGACCCGCATTCGCCTTGGCCCGCCAGCCACCAGATTCGTTCCAAGGTCGTCGGCAAGAAAAACTCAGAGCGCGCTTGTATTGCCCGATGGAGCGCTCCATCGAGATCGCTGACGCCAGGAAGTTTGATCAGGCCAGGCGCGACCTTGATGTCGAAGCAGAAAGCCACCCATGGCTCCCGGTCTGGCTCTCGAGTCTGGAGTTGCACCTCGGTCGCGAAGGCCCTTCCGCGGTCGTCCACCTCGGCGATCTTGGCGAAGGCGTTGACCAATGGCTCGCCCCAACGCAGCAAGCCCAGGCCGGCCTCCGCGGTGATGCGATCGGCGGTGTACGACCGTTTGAATACCTGCGTTCCGATGTCCCTCACGCACTCCTCTGTCAACAAGGGCGGCTTTGATCTGCTTACACCGAAACGCACATGATCGTCTTCGTAGGAGACAGAGAACCGGAGCATCTCGACTAGGTAGCCGTGAACTGCCCGTTCGATCTCGCGTTGTTGAGCGTCCACGGCGGATAGTCGCCGCGCAACGTCTTCGTCATTGGCCCGATCCTCGATGCTGTCAAGGATATCTTGCCCAGATATTCGACGCTGTTGAGCTGCAAGTTCATCCCTTTGACCCAGCATCTCCTCTCGCGCGCCGGCTAGGGTATGGGTGACTGCCGTGTGAAAGAACTTGTTCTCGAGATCTGACAGCACATACTGCAAGGTCGATGTTGAGGACGTGAACACACCAAACACGTCGTTGAGCGTCATCGTCCAGGCATCAATATGATTACGGCCGGTAGTAAAATCCTCCCGGAAGGTCGAGGAGCGCACAGGACTCTGCAGTTCACTCCATCTGTCGAAGCGGCCGAGGCGCTGCTCGAGGTGGGTGCTAAAGGTGGGCATGTTGAGGTGAAGCACCTCGTCGATGAATTGAAGGTTTGTCGCTTCTTCGGCGGACCGGTCGATGACGAGTATGCTGCGCTCCGTACTGCGTGCAAACTCGGTCGCTAGCCGGATTCTGAGCTCCTCCCCCTGGCCTTCTAGCAAGGCGGAGACGCGGTGGCCGCCCAATTCACTTACAAGTGACTGGGCAAGTAGGCGAGCAGTATTTGGAAAAGAGCAGGCAATGGCACATTTCTTGCGCCCTACCCGCTCTCTAGCCCACTCGATGGCTTCCGACAGTCGGTCGGCCTCAGTAGCGTTAGCGAGGATTCGCTCGAGATCATCGGCGAACTCTTGGCCTGCAGTCAGTCGCACGATCGAGTCAACGGCACTCAGTTCATCAGGCGACAGGTCGTGGTTCGGGTTGCGTCGTAGTGCCTTAACAAGGTCTTCGAGTGCGATGATGGGTGCAAGAATGCGGCCAAGAATGATTTGCAGGATATATCCCGCTTTGGGATGCTCCTCCAGTTCGAGAGCGAGACGGAGATCATCTAACGCGGTAAAAAGGTCCTGGCGCCGCCGATCGGGGTCGGGGATTAGCCAATTGTCCGCCAAGCTGCGGCCTCGTGCGGGAAAGCCTTTTTTGGTTGCTGTGGAGCGGCGATTCCGTACCATCCGTCGGTGAAGTCTGTAGGTCTCGGAGATGTAGCTTCGGAGATTGCTGATCTTTCTCCTAGCTTCGCCCTCCGCCCTGGCTGCGATGAACTGGTGGGCATCGGCGACGAGTTCCTTGGCAACGGGGTCATGCGATAGTAACTGGGAGACTTGGGTCAGCGGTCCATCCAGATAGCGAAGTGGAGTCTCTTCGCTGATCGCCGATATAGCTTGCGCCAAGTCATCGCGCATTTCGACGCGGTGGCGAAATGCGGCTAGGTCAGTCAGGGGATAGTTCGTCGGGTCTAGCAAGTGCAGTAGCCTGAGAAAAGCGTCCTCATTACTGCGAACTGGTGTAGCACTCAACAGAAGAAGCGCCTTTGACGCGTGGGCGATGGCGCATAGTGCGCCATACTGCTGGTCACGAAGACCTTCCCCTTCGTTGTTCACCTGCTCAGTCAGTCGGTGTGCCTCGTCGACGATCGTGAGCATTCTGGGCTCAGGCCGTATGGTTCCAATCGCCGAATGGCCGACGATCTCCACAGTGCCAGGGAGTTCGTGCACCCGGAACTTCATCGCGAGTTCTTGCTTCCACTGACCGACTACCTGGTCGGGCGCGATGACGACCGCAGTCCCCGCCTCGTCGAGCAGCAACTGGCGAAGCACCATGCCAGCCTCGATGGTTTTGCCGAGACCCACCTCATCGGCCAGCAGGTAACGAGGTATCGGATCGCCGAGTACTCGGCGAGCCGCACCGACTTGGTGATCGTGGATCTCGACAGCCGACGAGAGAATGCCGCCAAGGCTGAGGGAAGCACTGCGCTGCTGCAACACCGTATGTAAGAAGTGGGTCCTGCGAGTATGGAAATAGCGAGTCTCGACTGTGCCCGCCTCAAGCAGGCCAAGCGGGTCTGCCAGTGGGAGGGACCAACGGACTTGCAACTCAGCGGAGGGCAGGACCTTCGTGCTGCCGTTTGGCAGGTGGACGAAGTAGGCCTCGGCCTTCTCGCTCGATGGGGAGTCGATCCGCCCAACGATCCACCGTTGGCCGTCAAACCACCACACCCTCTGCTGTGAAGGCAAATGGGCCACCTGGTACGTTCGGCCAAGAACGGGCAATTCCACCTCGGATCGCATTGGCGAATCGAAGAAGGCGATCCTCCCCGCGACGGGGTCAAAGCGGCCCCAGCCTAGCTCACTGTCTGTGACAAAACGGATATCTGCGGCCGAAAGGGGCTCTCCGGCAAGCGATGGCTCCATCCATAACCCCACATCGTCGGCATCGGCAGTAACTAGACACCTTTTGTAGCACTTCTCACTGTCGCTGGCGAAGGCATCACCGTTCTGGAGTGTACTTTCCCTGGGCCCGGCTGGTGGTGCGGTCCCAGGCAATGAATCGAGTAGCTGAAGTCCGCTTCGTGCCTACGCGGTGACGATGTCAGTGCGGAGCGCTATCGCTGTGAAGCGACGGCGAGGAGGCGCTCGTTTGCCTGCGGTATCTCTCGTTCTCTGCCAGTCCTTTGGTTGTGGCCGCCGTCCACGTCACGACGAGCACAATCGGTCTCACCGGCCAGGACGGTTCACTGCCGACGTCGGGCGCCTGCCAAGGTGCGGCCGACGGAGCCAGGGTTTGGCGGTCGTTGCCGGCCTTCCAGCGTGATGAGGCTCTGCCTGGTCTCTGTCAGGACTGGGCTTCGTCGTGGATCTGCTGGACGAGGCGCTCGTACTGAGTGGTGACGAGAGTCTGATCGCGGACGAGGGTGCCTTCTTCCATTCGATAAGTCCGGTTGGGATCGCCTCGGAAGGACAGCCAGTTGAAGCTGGTGGTGATCCAGACGTCGTCGTAGATGAGGATTTTGGCGTGAGTGTTGGTGATGCGAGTGAAAGTGAACAGCTTGGGGTATCGGCGGGTCAGGTTGTTGAGGCGGCTGACCACGTCGGAGGGTGCGGGATCGTCCTGGTAGCCGTGAGCGATGTGCACGGAGACGCTACGGCGGAGTCGTCCTTCGAGCTTGCCGAGGAAGTCGGTGGTGATGACCTCGCGCCGCAGCCATGGACTGATGATCAGGAGTCGGCGGTTCGCCATGGTTAGAGCAGTGTCGAGGTGCGCGGGGTGTTCAAAGACGGTGAGAGCGCGGACTTCGGGACCAGTGTCAGCCGCGAGCTGTTCGATTGGAGGCTCGGCGGCCAGTGTGGACGGGCTCGCTGTGGTCGGGGCGCGGAGTTGCTCAAGTTCGTCGTCAAGTCGGGGGCGTTCAGCGGGTTCGTCGATCTTGATCCCGAGCGCGGCGGCTCCGCCGAGTTTGGCAAGGGCGCGTTGGTGGCTTGGGCTGATCTCGTTGTCGATGACGACAGCGAGATTGACGTCTTCGAGGGTGGTGTCAGCGAATACCAGGAGCCTGACAGGCCGAAAGCGGCGAACGCGCTTCACGTTGATTTTACGGATGTTGATGACCTCGAGCCGGAGGTCTGCGGAGTCATCGCTGATGTCGCCGAGGAATCTATTGAGCGCCGCGGGCGACACATCCGCTTCGGTGATGGCCTTGCCGGGTTCGGCAGGAAGCTCGAGCAGCCCAAGGTCCTCGATCTCATGGCGGAAGAGTAGGTCGCTCTCGTCGCACGGATGGAGTTCGGAGGCTAGGCGGTCATAGAAGCAGGGGAGAGTACGCCGTTGTGGCCGGACCGAGGCGAGGTCGATTGCCGCGCTCTGGCCACGGGCGGTCAACTGGACGCTGGCTGACAGGTTGTGTCGGTACTGCAGGTTGCCCTCGGACAACTGGCCGGCGATGGCCTGGGAGACCATCGGTTCGTCCAGACCAAGTACACCGCTCATGTCAGATACGGAGGTGACGTCTGCTTTAGCGAGTCGAAGAACGAATTCGTCGAGCAACGGAATCCGTTTGCGTTCTTGTACGAGGGCGGTAACAGACAGGCCGGCGATGGGAAGTGCCGCGTCCATGATCGCGATCAGGTTGCGCCCGGCGTCATCGGTAGGGTAGCGGTCAGCGAGATTGTGGTCGCTGGTGTCAGTTGCGGTCGGCATCGCGAACCTCGCAGTCGTCGCGGTGGTCATCGAGGTAGAGGAGCACCTCGCGGAGGGCGCCCGGGGCCGAGCGGCAGAAGCGGGAGTCGCCGACGATCGTCAAGCCGTACCGAGCTCGCGACAGCGCTACGTTGATTCGCCGCCAGTACGGCTGGCCGAGGAAGCCCAGTCGTCCGTTGGGGTTGCTGCGCGTCACACTGAAGATCGCGAGATCGCATTCGCGTCCCTGGACAGCGTCGACCGTTTGTGCGTCGATCTTGAGATGGGGTGCCTTCAGTCCGTGGATCTTGTTACGTAGTTCGGCGACCTGCCGTGCGTAGGGGGAAATGACCAGGACGTCTAGGCGGTCGTCGGGGGGCTTGATGTAGCCCTTGGCAACGGCGTTCTCGATGGTTCGCAGCCGGTTGAGGACGATCTTGACCTCGGCTCGGTTGACGTAGCTACCTCCAGCGCCACTCCCTTGTTCGCGGCGGCCGTCTCCCAGGGGCTCGGTGTTGATCCACAGGACGGGTTTGCCCAGGCTGTCGTAACCGGGCAGTCGGGTGGTGTTGGGAGAGATGAGTTCGTCGTTGTAGAAGCACGCCGAAATTAGGTCACCGATCGGTTTAATCATTCGGTACTGCTCGCGCAGCAGATGAGTGGCAGTCTTGGGCAGGCCGTCGGCGAGGTGCTGAAACAGCGTGGTGGTGACCATCTCGGGGGTAAGGCTGAATTCGCTCATGATTTGGGTGTCGTTGAGCAGGTCCTCGTCACTGGGAGGTAGCTGGCGGGTGTCGCCAACCAGGATCCACCGCTTGGCACGGGCCATGGGCACGAGCGTCTCGGTCGCGGTCGCTTTGGACGCCTCGTCGAAAACGCACAGGTCGAACTCTATGTCCCGAACCGCCCGCTGGCCCAGGAACCCGATAGCGGTTCCGGCCACGACGCTGCTGTTAGCCAGGAACACCTTCTCCATATCCTTGTCGGCCTCGACCCTATGCAGCCACTCGGCCTGGAGTTCTAGCAACTCGATCAGCCGCCGATGCTCAGGTGAGTCGCTGAGAACGGCTTCGACGGCCGCCTGGACGTCGTCGCGCGATGACTCGGCGGAGATGGTCAGATCGCCCGCCAACTCGTGCTGGATCTGCTCTATGAGGATGTCCCGGTCGTTGCGTAGGTCATCCAACCGGGCCTTACGGTCCACCTGGTCGTCGACGGGTTCGGCGGTGGTGACGCGGCTGGTGCCGACCCCGCGGCCGCGCCGTTCGGTGAGCTGCTGCTCGACCAGTTCGATGTCGGCGATTACCGCAGCGAGTTCCTGCAGGGCCAAAGCGCTGCGCAGGTGTCGTTCCTCGATCCCGTGCTTGCGCGCCATTAGCGCCATGTGCCGGTCGGCGCGGCGGCGGATCCGCCTGGCCCACGACGTCATCTGATTCGCCAGCAGCAGATGACGGGTGGACTCGGCGACGCGTAGGTCATCGCCGCTGCGACCCAACCGAACGATCTTGTTCAGGCCAGCCTTCTCCAGCCGCTGCAGGGCGTTGTCGATCGCGATGTGTGTTTGACTCACGAGCAGGATGCGTGATTCCGGTGCCCGGGCCAGGATCTGCTGCACGATCTCGGCGATGACCGTGGTCTTGCCGGTACCGGGTGGCCCCTGGACCAGCAGGAGGCCCGCGCCGCTGACGGCGTGCCGAACTACGGCCTTCTTGCTGTCGTCCAGGTCTTCACGGAACCAGTCGGCGACCTGCGCGGGAGAAGCGGCGGGCAATGCTTCAGGGCGCTCGATGATTTCGCGCAGGATGGGACTGACCGACTCGCGCCCCGCGACAGCTCGCACAGCATCCTGCTGACGGCCGAGCGCGACCTGAGAAGGGCCGAGGTTGGGGCTGAGTCGGCCAACGCCAGGCAGGTCACGCGGCTTGCGCCTGAAACGCAGCGTGATGCTGTCGGAGGTGAAGGATACGACGTCTCCACGGGCGACGGCCATGTCGGTCCTGCCGTCCCGAACCTCCCATTCGTCACCCTCGGCAATGTGGCTGACCTCTTGGACCGCTTGGAACGTCGCATTGAGGCCGCTCACTTCGCGGCCCCGAAACATGATCGGGCGCACCTGGCCGCGCTCTCTTTGCTCGCGCGCGTCCAGAACGCGCTGCCAGGTGCTGAGCAGGTCACCGAAGTCGCGCGCGGAGGCCGCTTCCTCGATCTGCTGCTGATGCGTCTCGAGCGCGTCGAAAAGCGCATCGCGTCCGTCTACAGCGCCGTCAGGACGGCGCCGACCAAACTGGAAGCTCAGGTGGGTGTGTACGGGACAGGCCCTGCCTCGGGCTCGGTCAAGCCATTCCGGCCGGATCGAACTGGCCCACACGACCACCATCAGGCCGTCCTCACCGGATTCGTCACGGGCGAGCTTGTACCGGTAGCCGCTGCCAGCCAGGGAGACAGTGTCGTACTGAGGCAAGCCGTTCTCGCGGTCGGTTGCGTACTCGGCGAATACCTCTCCGGCCAGGTCGGCGCTCATGGCGGCCTCTGCTGCAGCGAAGTCTGGCCGGCGGTTATCGCCTCGCGGAAGGCCCACCAACTGCCGTGCGGCGCTCAGGGTCATCTTGAGCCATACCGTGTTGGCGCGGCGAGCAGCGCGTGCCCCAACCTCAGTTAGTGCATCCGACAGTTTCGCGTGGAGCAACGCGCCGTTGTTCGGGCGCACGTTCGGGTTCATCGCGATACAAGTGCGCAGAAGCTTCCGGATCGTCTCCGGGATATCCAGAGCGTCGAGCATTGGGTTGAGGTCGTGGTAATCACCCGCTCGCTCCGTGGACATCGCTTGGACAGCCAGAACGCCGAAGGACCACATGTCCCGGACAAAGGGAACCGCGTCGGTCTGCTCGGGCGGCGCGTAGAGGTTCGACCGGAACTGCGCAACCGTCTCTCCTGCCTGGCCACCGGCGTCCCCGTCGAGTTGGTCGCGCAGCTTGGCGACGTTGAAGTCAGCGAGCTTGGGCGACCCGTCACCGGCGAGGAGTACGTTGTCCGGTTTTAGATCACGATGTTCGACACCCTTCAAATGGGCGTAGGCCAGCGCGTCTGCGAGCGGCATCCCGATCCGCGCGAAGAAGTCGCGCCAGGGGTAAGGGCCGCCGTTGGCGAGCCGGTCGGACAGGGTTCCTCCGTCGGCCCATTCCAGCGCTACGTAGTAGCGCCCAGTGTTCTCGTCCCACCCCGAGTCCACCATCTTGATGATGTGGGGGTGGTCAAGTTTTTGCAGAGACCGCTTCTCACGCTCGAAGAACGTAAGGAGCGTGTCGTCCTTCTCGGCTTTTTTCAACAACTTGATCGCGGCGAATCCCGCAGTTAGTGGATCGAAGGCCTTGCGGACCTCGGCGATGCCGCCGGACTGACCTTCCTCTGCAGCGAGCACGAACCGGCCAACCATCGACGGCGTCATTTACACCCCTCACCACGTAAGGCTTGCCGGGTCAGCGGCCTGACCGCGGGCAGAGGCCCGACCGGATCATACTGGCCGAGACCGACTCCACTCGATGAATTGCAGTCTATATACTCTAATTGTGAGCATCGGTTAGTTGGTTTCCGGTCATTCGGAACAAAATCTCAACTAAGGTGCCGAACCCGACACTTGTGTCGAAATCGCCGTTCCGATGTTCGCTTGACCAGCGCTACGCGAACGCCCAGCTGACATGGCGTCGATCCATGATCAAGCCTGAAGGATGTCAAAACCAGGCCCATGGCGCTGACCTGCGTATTCGTGACGGGGCCTCGTTGGTCAGCCAGTTCGCTGGTACTCGTTGATCAGCCCGCCGAGAACTACGCGGCGCTCGATCCGACCCGTCGGCAGCGGGATTACGTTGGAGTCGTGATCGGTGGGCGCTCGGAGGCCGAGAGAGCGGTGTTGTGGGTGACGATTGTAATGATCGGCGTATTCGTCCAGCACGGTGCGAAGATGCCGCTCGCCGAAGATCAGCAGTCGGTCGGTGCACTCCGTGCGTGCGGTCCGTACCCATCGCTCGGCAAACGCATTCGCGCGAGGCGACCGCGGCGGGATCTTCAGCACGTCAATGTTGTCGCTGGCGAAGACCTCATCGAAGCTGCTGGTGAACTTCGTGTCCCGATCCCGGATCAGGAACCGGAACGTCCCAGCCCGATCCTTCAGATCGGTGAGAAGGTTACGGGCTTGCTGGGCAACCCATGAGCCATCAGGGTGGGTGGTCACGCCGAGCACGTGCACGAACCGGGTGCCGACCTCCACCACGAAGAAGACGTACAACCGGCGCAGCGTGACGGTGTCCACCGTGAAGAAATCACACGCCAGCGTGCTCGCGGCATGGGCGCGGAGGAAATCTCGCCAGCGGTCGTCGGCCCGCCGCGGCGCGGGACCAAGCCGCGCTCGTTTCAGGACTCGGCGGATCGTCGCACCGCTCACTTGATGGCCCAGATGCCGCAGTTCGCCACGGATACGCTCGTAGCCCCAGCGCGGACTCTCCCGCGCCAACTTCTGGATCAACGCCACGACCGCCGGATCGGTCGCAGGACGTCCCGTCCTCCGCTTCGGGTAGGTCCAGTGGCGTGCGACCAGACGCCGGTGCCAGCGCAGCAGCGTCCCTGGTGTCACCAGTCGGTGGGCGCGCAGCACCGCCGGCAGTCCGCGGGCCAGCGCTGACAGCACCGCTCGATCCGCCCATGACAGCCTCGGACGGGACATTTGACGGCGCAGCACTGCGACCTCGTGCCGCAGGACGAGGATCTCCATGTTTTTGGAGGCGTCGCTACGGGGCAGCAGCGTCAGCCAGCCCACGATGCGGCAGAAGATCATATAGAAGAGACGGAGCGTCACGAGCCTCGAGCATGCCCGACCCAGGCCACTGCTTCGGCCAGGAAGCCGAGAGAAACCCGCAGCTCACGACCATGAACGGAGTATTGGCACCCTTCACCCGTCTGGACGGCGACGCTTTCGATACCGCGACCTGCGGCTACGTTGCCGCGCTGGCAGCTTGCCAGCCGCCCGAACAGGCGACATCCACCCGAGCGCCTCTGCTCGGCCTGGCCGTGGACGGCAAGACCCTGCGCGGCAGCCGCACCGCCGACGGCACCACGGTGCATCTGCTGGCCGCCACCCGCCACGACACCCAAACCGTCCTCGCTCAACGCCAGGTCGAGGCCAAAAGCAACGAGATACCCGCCTTCACACCCCCTGCTACGCGGCCTGAACCTGCCCGGCATGGTCATCACCGCCGACGCCCTGCACACCCAGCACGACCACGCCCGTCACATCATCGCCGCCGGCGGCCACTACCTCTTCATCGTCAAAGGCGACCAGCCCACCCTGCAACGCCGGCTCAAGGCCCTGCCCTGGCGCGAGGCCATCCTCAACGACCGCACCGACGAGCAAGGCCACGGCCGCCGCGAAATCCGCCGCATGAAAATCTGCACCGTCCGGCCCGGCCTGCCCTTCCCGCACGCCGCCCAGGCCATCCAGGTCAAGCGCCGCCGTACCAACCGTAGGACCGGCAAGACCACCCTCGTCACCATCTACGCGATCATGAGTCTTCCCCCCGGGCCGGATCACCCATGCCCAGCTCGCCGCGCTGATCCGCGGACACTGGAGCATCGAGGCCCTGCACCACATCCGCGACGTCACCTACCGCGAAGATGCCTGCCGAGCCCGGACCGGAGCAACTCCCCGCATCCTGGCCAGCCTCCGCAACCTGGCCATCGGCCTGGCACGCCTGCTCGGCTGGACCAACATCGCCGCCGCCACCGACCACTACACAGACTGAAAGTTCAGGGTGTCATGTCGATCTTGGGTGTGTGATCAGGTCGGTGTGGGCCAGGAAGGCGTTGAGGAGGTCGGGGCGGTACTGCAGCTGCTTGAGCCGGCTGCGGATGATCGCGGCGAGTTCGTCGAGGGTGCAAGCAGCCAGGTTGCCCAGCCCGCGTTTGAGGTACGACCACACCAATTCCATGGGATTGAGCTCGGGCGCGTAGGTCGGCAGATAGAACACCGTCAGCCACGGTCGCGTGTCGATCAGGGCCCGCATCCGGGCGTCGAGGTGGGTGCTGACGGTGAGGTAGGCCGCCGGCGAGGTGCCCGTGGCTCGGGTCCTTTTCCGTCGGCCTCCTCCCGAACCGTGCGGGCGGCGTTAACCGCACACGGCTCTCCAGTGATCACTTCCGGGGGATGGCTGTGCCGCGTCCGTTATGGATGTCGTGGTGGCACGGTGAGCAGACCACCAGGGTCTTGCGTCGGCGGCGTGCCATCAGCTCCACCCATGGCGGCCGATCAGCCCGGCCTGGCCGGTTGAGGTCGGCAAGTTTGCGCAGGTGATGGACTTGTAGTCCGTTCCGTGCGCCGCAGATCTCGCATGTCCCGGCCAGGAGCCGATGGATCAGCTCGTTGTGCCGGGAGGTCAGGGCCGGTTGTCGATCGGTCAGGACGGCGGTGCGCCTGCGGATCAGGGGGATCCCGCCGAAGCGGGCGACCAGCGGGGACTTGCCCGCACCACGCTGCGCCTTGGCCTCGAAGCAGACCCTCGGACCGTCAGGGGTGTAGATGGTCGCCTTGTGGGCGCGGGCCATCGCGCTGACGGTGGATCGGTGCTTGTTGGCCAGGGTCTTGAGCATCGAGGTCTCCATGACCCAGCGCAGTGTGCCCAGACGGAACACGTTCTGGGCGAGCAGGTAGTACTGGACGAACCCGCGATACTCGGCCCCGTACTTGGCGATGATGGTGAAGTCATCGTCGTGCAGCAGCGAGCCGCGTGAGGCGGGTTTTCCCCGTTTCATGTAGTGGGCGCATCGCTCACGGATCACCGTGGCGGGCACGAACAAGCCCATGACGCCGTTGATCGATCGGCGTCCACGAGTGAGTTTGGTGTCCTCGTGCTGGGCCCGGATCTCATAGCCGAGGAACCGCGCCGCCTGGCTGGCGGCGTGGGTGATCAACGTCTTGGACGGCGACAGTTCCAGCTTGAGCTCCTCGCGCAGGAACGCCGCGATCTTCGACTTGATCTGTTCGGCTTCGTGCTTGGGCCCGGCGAAGCCGAGCAGCCAGTCGTCGCAATATGCCGATGTCCGGGTTATGCCGCTTCGGCGTGAGAGTTGCCTGGTCAAGGCGGTGCGCAGAGTCTTGATGTCGGCATAATCCTGCGGGTTCGCTGGTGATCTGTCTGTCTGGTTCGTGTCAGTGGTTCCTCCGGACAGGAGATGATCATGGAGGCGGACGTGAATGCCGGCTGCGCGTGGGGTGGCGGCGGCAGTGTGGGGCTTCTGGCGGAGTTCCGTACGTGGCTGGACCGGGAGCGGGGTCTGTCGCCGGTGTCGGTGCGCTGCTATTCCAAGCAGGCGAAGGGTTTCCTGGCAGCGGTAGGCGGGCCAGGAGCGGTGAGCGATCTGGACGCGGCCAAGGTCACCGCGTTCATGGTGGACTACTCCCGGGACCGCAACACCTGGTCGGCGAAGGCAATGGTGACTTCGCTGCGGGCGTTCCTGCGGTTCGCGCACGTGACCGGGCGGACTGCCGTTCCGCTTGCCGGGGCGGTCCCGGCGGTCGCGTCATGGCGGCTGTCCGCGCTGCCGCGGGGGCTGCCGGCGGCCGAGATCGAGCTGTTACTGGCGGGCTGCGACCAGAACACGGCGACTGGCCTGCGCGATTACGCGGTCCTGTCGCTGCTGGCCCGGCTCGGGCTGCGCGGTGCCGAGGCCGCCGCCCTGCAACTCAGCGACATCGACTGGCGGGCCGGCGAGATCGCGGTCACGGGAAAGGGCAGCCGCACCGAGCGGCTTCCCCTGCCGGTCCTGGCCGGGAAGGCGCTGGCCGCCTGGCTGTCCGGCGGCCGTCCCGCCTGCGAGTCGCGGGCGGTGTTCGTGACAGTACGGCGGCCTTACCGGCAGCTGACGCCGGAGGCGGTCCGCGCGGTCATGGGCCGGGCCTGCGACCGGGCCGGGCTCGAGCGCCGTGGCGCGCACCGGCTCCGTCACGCGCTGGCGACCGAGATGCTGCGCGCCGGCGCGTCGCTGCCCGAGGTCGGGCAAGTGCTGCGGCACCGCAGCCAGCTGTCCACCTCGCTTTATGCCAAGGTCGACCAGGACGCGCTGCGCCCGCTGGCGCGCCCGTGGCCCGGAGTCGGCTGGTGAGCGCGCTGCGGGCCAGGGCCGAGGAGTACCTGGCGATGCGCCGCGCGCTCGGCTTCAAGCTCACCACGCAGGGTCGGCACTTGATGAGCTTCGTCCGGTTCTGCGAGGAGCGCTCCGCCGATCATGTGACACTGGACCTGACGATCGAGTGGGCGGTCCAGACCACGCGGGGCAGCGGCGACGAGGTCTACCAGGCCCGGCGGCTCGACGCCGTGCGGATCTTCGCCCGACACCTGCAGGCGCTGGATCCAGCCACCGAGGTCCCGCCCGCCGACGTGCTGTCACGCCGTTACCGGCGGATCCCGCCCTATCTCTACTCCCCGCAGGAGGTCGCCGCGCTCATGGACGCGGCCGGTGCCCTCGCGCCGGCACTGCGGGCGGCGACCTGGAAGACAGTGATCGGGCTGCTGGCCGTGACCGGCATGCGCCAAGGCGAGGCGTGCCGCCTCGAACGGGACGACGTGGAGCTGGAGTCGGGGACGCTCCTGATCGATGACTCCAAGTTCGGCAAGTCCCGGCTGGTGTTCCTGCACCCCACCGCGATCGCCGCGCTGCGCGCCTATGAGCAGGCCCGCGACCGGCTGTTCCCAGAGCCCAAGGGGGACACGTTCTTCGTCAACAGCCGTGGCGGGCCGCTGGACGGGCACAACATCCAGCACACGTTCGCCGTGCTGATCGCGGCGGCGGGCATCCAGGCGCCGCCCGGCCGGCGTGCTCCCCGGCTGCATGACCTGAGGCATACGTTCACCGTCACGACGATGCTGGACTGGTATCGCGACGGCGGGAACGTGCAGGCCCGGCTCCCGCTGCTGTCCACCTGGCTCGGCCATGTCGACCCGAAATCGACCTACTGGTATCTCCAGGCCATCCCCGAGATCCTCGCGCTGGCAGCAGGCAAGCTCGAGCAGGCCGACGGGCAGGTGGCCCGATGAGTGACCTTGCCCCCATCCTGCAGGCCTTCTTCACCGACCGGCTGGCCCGGCAGAAGAAGGCCAGCCCGAACACCGTCACGGCCTATCGCGACACCTGCCGGCTCCTTCTCGCCTTCGCCCAGGCCAAGATCGGAAAGACACCCAGCAAGCTCAGCCTCACCGACCTCGACGCCACGATGATCGGCGCATTCCTGCAGCACCTGGAGGCTGACCGGGGAAACAGCAGTGCCACCCGCAACGCCCGGCTGGCCGCGATCCACTCGCTGTTCAGCTATGCGGCCTCACGGGCACCCGAGCACGCCGTCGTGATCAGCCAAGTCCTGGCCATCCCGCCCCGCCGGCGCGAGCGAGCCATCGTCAGCTACCTCACCTCCGGGGAAACCGACGCCCTGCTCGCTGCCCCCGACCGCAAGACCTGGCACGGCCGCCGCGACCACGCTCTGCTCCTGCTCGCCGTCCAGACCGGCCTGCGGGTATCGGAGCTGACCGCACTCACCTGCCAGGACGCCCATCTGGGCCCCGGCCCGCACGTCCGCTGCCACGGCAAGGGACGGAAGGACAGGGCAACTCCGCTGACCAGCCAGGTTGTCAGGGTGCTGAGAACCTGGGTGCCCGAGCTCGGCCCCGCCCCCGGCGGCCCGCTGTTCCCCACCACGGCCGGAGGGCGGCTCTCCCGTGACGCCGTTGAGCGACTCGTCGCAAAACACGCGGCCACGGCAGAAGCCGCCTGCCCGTCGATCAAGGAGAAGAACGTCACCCCGCACACGCTCAGGCACACCGCAGCCATGTCGCTCCTGCACGCCGGAGTAGATACTTCGGTCATCGCCCTCTGGCTCGGCCACGAGGACGCGGAAACCACCCAGATCTATCTCCACGCCGACATGACCATCAAGGAACAGGCCCTCGCCCGTGTCCAGCCACCGGACACCAGTCCCGGACGCTACCGGCCGCCCGACTCTCTGCTCGCGTTCCTCGACAACCTCTAGCTATTGACAGACCCCGACCGGGTTATGCCGATCCAGAAACGGCGAACGACTTGCCGACCAGGGCATCCGCCGACCGGGTCGGCATAACCCGGATCTCGGCATAATGCGACTTATGCCGACATCGGCATAAGTCGCAGTACCGCACGTACTTCAGCCGACGATAGCCCGGATCGTTCGGGTCGCCGCTGGGCAACCGGCGGCGTTGCTGCTTGAGCAGCCGCATCGCCTCGTGGTCGCCGCGCCGCTGGGCCTTTTCGATCTGGTACTTGTTGGCCAGGTAGGCGGGATTGTGGCGGCGAGGGCCGCCCCGGTTGTAGTCCGGCAGCAGATGATGCTCGACGAAGCGGTCGAGCCGGTCCAGATAGATGTTGGACAAGATCGGGGACGCCGTGGCGCCCTGCGGGGCGCCGCTGAGCGTGGCATTCCACCTCCAGTCCTCCAGATACCCGGCTTGCAGCATCCGTTGGATCAACCGCAGGAACCGGCCATCGTGGATGTTCTCCGCCAGGACCTCGATCATGATCTGGTGATCAAGCGACCCGAAACAGTCGGAGATATCGCCCTCGATGAACCATTTCGTGCCCGTCCAGGCTGCCACCACCTCGCTGAGCGCGGTGTGACAGCCCCGGCCGGGACGAAACCCATGCGACCGTTCGGAGAAGCCGACGTCGTAGTAGGCCTCCAGCAGGAGCCGGACCACCTCGGCGACCAGCTTGTCCGACCAGGTCGGCACGCCCAGCGGGCGTCGCCTTCCGTTCTTCTTGGGGATGTAGACCCGCCGGACCGGCCGCCACCGATAACGCTCACCGCGCAACGCGGCAATGATCGTCTCGATCTTGGCCAGCGACATGCCGTCCACGGTTTCGCTGGTGGCCCCGGGGGTCATCGACCCCTGGTTGGCGTAGATGCGCCCGTAGGCCAGCAGAAAGAGTTCGCGGTTGCACAACTGCCGATACAACCTCTCCAGCGGCAGTCCGCACCTGCCGCGTTCCCGGATGACTCCCAGGACCGTTTCAGCACTCTGCATTTCGCATACCTCCCGGCCTCGGCGTCACGATCAGCCTGTGCCCCTTCGCCCTGCGGTCCGGCTTTCCCGGCCTCCTTGGCAGGTCGTCACTCCTGCGACTACTACGGGCACTCCGTCACCCTGGGGCTCGCGCCCGGTAGGTGATCCCGTGGTACGTCCTGGTTGCACGTGTCGAGCGCGACGTAGGCCGCCCACTCATCTCCTTGACCGCCCTCGCTGGGCGGCGGCCACCGCTGTGGAGGCTGCCCGGCCAGGACAACTAAGGCCGGACACAGCAGGGCGTCGGTATCAGGCGTCATTCCGACGGGTGGTATCTGGGCACCCCTGGAGATTGGGCTTCAGGCAATCCAGCTTTGGCCTTATCGCGCGGGTCTCGCGGCACCCCGCCCCGGACGCCTCCGGGCAGTCACCGCTTTCCGAACATGCTGTTGTCCCCTTCGGCTTTCGCCTCCAGGTGAGTCCGGTGACCCAGGAATGTTCCTCCAAATTCCTCCCGAGTGAGTCGGGGATACAACCAAGCGCCTCACGGCGCACTTGTCCCAGACGAGCACGATCGGCCCGCCGAGCTGCTGGTGGGCGGCGTCCAGCAGGCGCGCATAATCGGGCTGGGTGAACCCTTTGCGCTCGTTCTTGCGCCGCCGGTAGACCAGCATGCGGTAGATCAGCCGGGTCCGCCGGCCCGGCTTGCAGCACAGCAGCCCGGCCAGGTTGACCCGCCCGGAGCCCTTGCCCGAGACGGTGACGATGGGGGTGCATCCACGGCGGGACCAGGTGCGGGCCTTGGGCGGCCTCAGCGACTGGCCTGCTTCGTCGGCGAAGCAGATCCACGCGTCCTGATCCCGCGCCGTGGTTCCACGCGCGGCCAGGTGTCCTTCACCCAAGTAGTGATCGCCTCTTCGTCACGTTCGGCGGCGCGGCGCTGTGCGACCTGCGGGCTCCAGCCCAGCCGGTGCAGCAGGTAGCAGATCCCGCGCGGGGTGTAGGACAGGTGGAACAACCTGCCGACCAGCACCGTCACCCGGGCCAAGGTCCAGCGCTGATCCTCGATCCACCCCCACACGGCCGGGCCGGCGTCCAACGCGGCCTCCAGCCGCTGCACCTGCCCTTCGCTGAGCCGGCAGCGCTGCCCGCCCGGCCCCTTCGACTCCAGCGCCTGGGTCCCGGCCGTGCGCCAGGCCTTGTGCCAGACGTAGGCCGACTTGCGCGAGACCCGCAGTTTCCTGGCCACCTGCGGCGGTGACATGCCTGCGGCGAACAACCCGGCAGCCTCCAAGCGCACCTGTTCACGCCTGGCCCGCGCCGCCGGGGTCAGACCGCCGCCATCCGGATAACGCATCCCTCTGGCATACTCCCCAACCCCGCCCCGAGCAGGCAACCGTGCGGTGACACCTCAGACTTTCAGCCTCTGTACCGCAGCCACCCAGCCAACGCCTTTCAGCTACTCGGTCTCACGACATGAGAACGCTCCAGCCCTGGGCGATAACTCGACAGCGATTATCCTCTCTTATCGAGGAGGTGCTACTCCTGCGATCCATTCAGCACGGGCCAGCAACTCATCGAATGTTATAATATCAGGTTCGCTCAAAGTTCTACGATAGAGCTCAAATGAGCGGAACCGATCTTCGTGGACTCCTCCAGATGATCCAAATAGCTCTGATAGTTGGCCAATTATGAGGTAGGAGCGGGGCCTAATAAGATAAGTACCTTCCCCAGGGATGGTCGCACCAGTTGCATCTTTATCTCTCAGCCATTGACCGATTTGACTTAGGGCCATGTAAACTGTGCCTTGGACTTGAGAGACACCTCCAGCCAGTTCGGAAGATGGGGCCCAGCAGCCGGATCTATACGGCTCTTCTTCAAGTAAAGGGGTTGCATGTGTCTTAAGTTCAACAAACACCATCGATCGAATACGCCCTACGGTTCGCAATAGGCCGTCAGCTCTCTTCCCCGGACCTGCGACCGACCATCCAGCAACAACTTGCTCCAATTTTTCCTCACTCCATGAGGTAAGAAGCTGTCCAGAAAGCGAAGCCCCTAGAATCCAAGGATTAGTCTCCAAGAAATTTTGCCATACGACTTCCTTCCCCTTTCCCTTGAGATCACGCAGTCGCTGGTTGAAGTGGTCCTCATCTTCCAGAAGCTGCCGAAACTCAATAAGTTGTTGGCGTCGATGAGCTAGCGCGATAACATCAGGAGAGGATTCGTCTTCAGCGATAAGTTCACGAACAGATGCGGGGCGGCCCCGATAGAGTGACGCGACGAGATTGATGTCTTCATCCGGACCTAAGTCGATCATCGATATTGCTATGCGGCTCAGAGCAGATATAACTTCGAACCCTTGATGCGGCCACAAGTCTATCTGATCGATGTGGCGCTTGAAAAAGTCATACGTTCGCACCACTCGGTGATGACTTCTTGTCTCGTCCCTTCTTCCATTTATTATTCCGAAGAACGCCTCTGTGTCTGCGGGCGCCGGAAAGCTCTGAGGGATACCGGCGAACGGACCGCTGAGCGATAGATCGAACGCAC
Organism: Nonomuraea monospora; assembly: GCF_039531895.1. NCBI lineage: Bacteria > Bacillati > Actinomycetota > Actinomycetes > Streptosporangiales > Streptosporangiaceae > Nonomuraea > Nonomuraea monospora. The sequence goes on along the minus strand of NZ_BAAAQX010000053.1, from coordinate 34,880 downwards.
TGTTTATCGAACGGAGATCGTCGGGAAGACGATCGCGAACGGCGCATAGTAATATCAAGCCTGTCAATATCCTTTGGTAGCCATCGAGAAGCGTATATCTCTCCCATGAGGACGAGTCCGGAATGTGAATATGCTGTATAATCGTTTGACCCATGAAATATTCGCTGACTGTTCTTGTCGATCCATCCAGTAGGCCGGAGATGCCCTCCCAAAAGCCTTGAACCTCCCTCTCTTCCCAGGCGTATGGTCGAGCCTGATCTGGAAGCTTATAATTTTTCCATTGACGCAATAACCGATCCAAGCTAGTTGCTGAGATGCGCATAGGTGTCCCTGTAGTTGCGCTCGTTTTTTAAGCCGGCACTCTGGCGCTCTGTCGGATTCTACGACTTGGAGCGATACATGTTGCGTACTCTTGAAGGAAAAGTTCCGGCAATTCCAACAGCGCCAGCGGGTTACGTCGCGTCTCGGCCACGATCTGATCTCGTACGCATGTGTCGAGCGGCGCTGACGCGCAGTTACGGTAGGTCATGCACCACCTCGTGGTCCTTATCGCTGCGCAGCGTCAGCTGTATCACCCGGCCGCCGGATACCTTTGCCCTATTGATCAGGAAGAGCTCCCTTTGGTCACACACATCGCAGATACCAACTGAAGCGACTGGTGTCAGGTCGATAGAAGCGGTCAGTAGAGGACCACGCAGGTAGATACGATGTGGAGCGAGTTGCTCGTGGTATTTCTCATCGAGAGGTTCCCACTCGGGGTGGCTTCCGCGCAGGCGCCGCCCTTGGAGTGTGTAGCCCGGGCCGATGTAGCCACAATGTTCGATCAGGTCCCAGTGGAGGCGGGCCAGCCACGGCATAGACTCCAAGGCGGCGACGACGATTGGCTTGAGGCGTTTAACCTCGGCATCCCGTTCATGTGCAGGGCGGACGCCGAACGCATGCCCGGACGCATTCCGGTGATTCTTGATCTCCTGAAGTATGGACAGTGCCCCATCGGGACCGCGCATACTCTCGAACACGGGGAGCTCGGGGACATCACCACCGCGGAGAAAGTCCGACAGGAGAGTCGTCCAGGCCCCGAAGGTCGCTCCGGCACCCCGGATGAACGGATTTGCCAGGGCCGGGCTGAATTCCCCACTGCGTTGGATCATGATTGCCAGCGCTATAACGCCCAGAGAACGAGCGAGGCTTTCACCGAGCTTGAGAAGTGATTCCTTGCGGACGTCGACCTGATGCGCGGTTCGGTAGTGCCGGGCAAGTCCAGCGACATGGAACGGATAGCTGAGCTCCGCACGCCACACCGGGTCGCTCAACGGCTGCACGAGTTGGCCGAGCAGGTGCGCTTCGGCGGCTTTTGATTGCATGGACTGTTGGAGCCCGGCGAGGTCCTCGGTGGGCCTGACCGCGGCCACGACGCCGCGTCCCTTGCGTGTCAGCGCCCAGGCCTCCCGTCGGACGATCAGGCCCTGGTAGTTGCGCACGGGGGCCGTGTAGTCGCGAAACGGCTCGGCGAACCCCCACTTGGCGAGCTGATCCAGCGTCTCCCGCAACTCCGACTCCGGCAACGGATTGTGAAATCCGACGCTGCGCACCTGCGCCGTGATTTCCTCCAGGCTAGACATGGGCCCTCGAGTCGACAGCTCTTCGAGAGCGGCCAAAAGCGCCGTGTACCGTTCCCGCGCCAGATCGTCGGGCAGGGCGAACACCGTCCAGTCAGCAGGCATAACCGCTTGCCACCATCGTCGGGGCTGCTCCACGTCCACCTCCTAAGGACCACCGTGATCCCGAGCCTCACAAGCAAAGTGTGACTAACAGGTATGACAATTTTCCGATGATTCCGCGAGATCGTTTCATTCTGCGCCATCCGCCTTAATACGGGCCAGCCGAAATATCTATTAGTTGAAGCTCTAATGCGCTGATGCACTTCACTGGCCCCTTCAATACCTCTCGTCTCAGGGGGCGAACCGCTCACTGACCTCACGGCAGTACCGTCATCCCCTTTACTGACTTTCGTATCTGGCGTATGACTGTTTGAGAGCGTGCAACGCACCCGCGCTCAGACAGGTGACTGCCTCAGAACGAAAGGTGCGTGACCCCGATGAGTATCAACGTCGACGCCAGCACGGCCGCCGATGTGGAAGTCCCTCAGGTCGGCTCAGTCCCGGCTCAGCGCCAACCCGTCGATGCGGAGGTGCCCCAAAGCTCGTCCATCGCCGACAAGCACAGCGACCCGGATGGCCCAGGTCAGTCCCCGACCGCGGCCCAGCTCGATGGTCGCGCATGCATTCGATGTGGGAGAGAAGACCGGTATCTAGCACCTGTAGGCACTCTGCTCGACATCAAGGTGGTCGAGTGCGACGCACATCAGCATGAACGCCGCCTCGCCGCCAGCCCAGCCGAATGGCTCGCAGTGAGCCCCTGCCCAGCTTGGTGCCGAGACGAACACAGCGGCTCCGACCATCCGGAGGACCGGCAGCACGGCAGCCTGTACTTGAACACTGTCCTGCAGACGATGCCGTACATCAATTACGGGCATGGGGACAAGCCCGCGTACAAGCCGACCAGCATCATGACGGATCTGGTGCAGCACTATCGCGAAGCCGAGCCGCGCATCTGCTTCGGAGACACCGGAGATCACGCCAGCTACTACATGACCCTCGACGAGGCGCAGGAGATCGCCCTTCACCTCCTCGTGCTCGTCTCGGCGGGACGCAACCGATCCGCGGTTCCGGAACCACCGTCGGTCATCAGCGAGAGACCAGGCTGCCGACCATGGTGCACCCAGCACTGGCCAGAGGATGTGTGTGACAGCGGCGCCATCGAAGGGGCATGGCTCACCCACGATGGTGATGATGCACAAATCTGGTTCCACGAATACGGCGACAACGGGACGGCGCTGCACGACGCCGAGCGACTCGCATGCGCGATCGTGCGCCTCGCTGTCCTAGCCCGAGGCAGGGCAGCGAGCGCATAGGACACCGCCCGTGCCCCATGGCGCCGGCTACCTAATTCGGGTCGGTGGTGGAAGGAAGCGCTCTCCCAGGTAGGCCGGTTGCGGTCTGCCCGTGGGGGAATCCGCACGGTGTCAGGGTGTTGGAGCACGCCCCGAGCACAGCGGCCGTTGCACAATGTAGTGCTGGCGTAGTTTGGGGCACGGTATTTATCCTGCGGCCCAGAATGCGATGATCAATCAGCGATCCACCGTGCTCGGTGCGTGCTCGAACGCCCCGTCATGTGGCGTCAGGGCCCGGCACCGTCTGACACGCAATGCGCGCGGAGGCGGTACGAACTACCCTCAAATGGCACCCCGCGATATCAAAGGATCTTGCTTCTAATCCGACGGTCGCAGGTTCGAATCCTGCAGGGCGCGCTTTGATCATGGTCTGACCTGCGGTTATGTGGGATCGGATGCGTTCTGGATTTTTCGTCTAGTGGCTGCGTGCTCCGTGCGTGCTCGCGCGCGCCAACCGCGCCCACACCATGATCGACATCGGTGCTCTGGGGCTGCCATGGCAAGGGAACGGCCCCGTCCCGCCGGGTGGGTACGGCGATCACGGGGCCCGTTGCTGGTGTGGCAGGTCAGACCCGCAGCGGAATCATCTCTGCTGGCTTCTGCTGGCCCTCCTCCTCGGTGAGCAGGAGCGCAGCGGTCTTCTCCGCGGCCGCCATCGCCACCTCGGGGAAGACTGAGGTGTAGGTGTCGGCGGTGAAGGAGCTGGAGGTGTGGCCCAGCGTCTCCTGCACGACCTTCATCTCTACCCCAGCCGCCAGCATGAGCGAGGCCGCGCCATGCCGGAGATCGTGGAGCCGAATGGGTGGCAGGCCGGCGAGGTAGGCCAGCCACAGGAACTGTTCGGTGACGTTCTGGGGATGCAGCCGGTCTCCGTGCGGTTGGGTGAAGACGAACCCGCTGTCGGTCCACGCCTCACCCAGGGCCAGCCGTTCCTGGAGTTGCCGCTGCCGGTGGGCGCGCAGCGTGGCGGTGGTTTCGGCGTCCAGGGCGATGGTGCGGATCGAGGCGTCGGTCTTGGGCGTGCCTTCATGGACCTGCCCGGCCAGTTGCACCAGCTGCCAGTTGATCGTGATGGTCTGGACGTCGAGGTTGACCTCTTTCCAGCGCAGCCCGCACGCCTCGCCCCGGCGTAGCCCGCGCAGGGCGATCAGCCGGTACAGGGCGAAGAGGCGGTGCCGCTGGGCTTCCTCCAGGAACAGCCGGGTATGGGCCGGGGTCCAGACCATCACTCGGGAGGGGCGCGGCGTGCTGGTGTAGGCGTCGACCGGATCCACTCGCCGCCCGCCCCGGCGCCGCGTTTCTGCTGTCAGGCGTTCCTGGAACGCGGCCTGCCAGTCCTGGACCCGGTCATCGATCCACACCAGCGCCTTGGGCCGGGTCTTGGCCGGTAGTTCCAGCACGGCGGCGGCGTTGAAGTCGAGCAGCCGGTCTTGCCGGATGGCCATGTTCAGGGCGTGTCGCAGGGTGGCGCGGATGCTGTGCATGGTGGCGACGCTGATCGGCCGCCGGTATTTGACGCTGGCCCGCACGCTCGGATCGGGGCTGGCGCGGCGTTCGGCGATGGTGTCGTTGAACTCTTCGATCTGCTCGAACATCACCGCGATGTCGCTGACCTTGAGCCGATCCAACGCCAGCCGGCCGAGGTAGGGGATCAGGTAGAGGCGGATGTGGCCCTCATAGGAGCGCCGGGTGCTCTCCTCGATCTTCCGCTTGCGCTGGAGAAACTCCTCCAACCACTGCTCGACGGTGATCTCCTGAGTCAGGTCCAGCCCAGTTTTGATCTTGCGGCGGACCGCCTCCATGTTGGGCACCGTCTTGGTTTCGGCCAGCGTGCGTTTGATCAGATCGGCGATCTGCGTGCGAGTGGCGGGCTCGCCCGGCGCGGCCAACGCCAGCAGGGCCCGTACCTGGGCGAGTTCGGCTTCAGCGTCGTCTTGGCTGGTGAAGCCGCCGCGGCGGAGCGGGCCACGGCGCTTCCCGTCAGGGTGGGGAGGCAATTCGATCTGGTAGTGCCAGATGCCGTGCCGGTGGTTCCAGCCGCCGCCGGAGCGGCGCAGCTTGGGGCATTTCTGCCCGAGTTCCTTGCCGTCGCCGTCGCGGCAGGAGCAGCGTTTGAACGTGCTGCCGTCAGCCATCGGTTGTCCTGTCCTCCTCGATGAGGGTGTGATCGCCGAGCAGCGCGAGCAGGGCGGCGGTGGGCACCAGATATCTCTTGCCGATACGGATGATCCGGCAGGGGAACTGGCCGTCCCTGGCGAGTTGGTAGGCCGTGGTGCGTCCCAATCCGAGCGCCCGTCCCGCGGTGACCACGTCGACCACAGCCGGCAGTTGCTGGATCTCGGCCCACGTCAGCGCGCGCCTCATCGCCGGCCTCCAGGCCGGGAAGGACGCGCGACTGCCGTGAGCCCGCCTGGCACGGCCACAGCGGTGCAGGACATCGGGTGAGCGTGATGCGCGCCATCGCCGACCGCCCCGAGCGCCGTGCCGGGCACGATGTATCGACACCCACCTCGGCGCCAGCACTCAAGCCCGACTCGACCGCCGCTACGGAAGCCACGCGTCGCGCGACGCTGTGAGGCACGGTGACGCCACTGAGCAGCCCTTCGGGGGTGCCGACGTGGATCGGGACGTTGTGCGTTCGGGGAGGGTTGCGCACGGCGGACGAGCAAAAACGAGCCCGAATTAGTGGCGGTTCCTGGACTGAGATGCTCAACAGATTCTTGGTCGCGTTGAGGCAGCCCAGACAAGCCGCTCGGCGGCGTATGCCAGAGCCCCTTCTGGCTGAGGCTGTTGGGTTGGATGGGCGCGGTGGGTGACGGACGTCGAGGGGTGCTGTGGTTGGGTCCTGTCATGGTGATGTGGCCCGATCATCCGAGCCACCTGGTCCCTGTCACCCTTCTAAATACCTGCCTTCGGGCGCGAATTCGGACATGAGAGCAGGCAAAGAACAGGCAAGATCGCCCTTCGTGACCCCGGTGTACTTCTTCCGGGGCAGGCGCTACCCATGCGCTCCGCTACCGCGCGAGACGTCGCGTCTGACTCGCTGACACCTGGAGGCGAGTCACAACCCGCAATCACCCCTGGTCCAGGTCGTGTTAAGCGTCCGACTTGGAGCGTCTTTGACCTCTAACAAGAGGGCTCGCATTAGGAGAGCGGGAGTCCTTCAGCGTCCAATATGTCATATTTGGGGGTAGTGGTTCTCGCTCCATGTGCATCACCTCCTTAATATTGACCTCCAGCCCTGTACCACTTGCTCTCTTTTCCCTATTCGGGCCGATATTCGTGGCGGGAGGAGCGAAAATCATCCCGCTCTTCAGATGCGGGTGCTCTAGTAGGAATTGGACCCTCAGGGACGCTGTCGCAGGCTAACGAAAGCGTGCTTCGAGGGTGCCGACGGCAGTTCGGTGTTGGCACAGATGGGCCGCAAAACTGTCGCGGTCCACGTGGTCTCGTGAGAGGACACCGCCTGTTACGCCCGCACGTTACCCGGCCGGTGGCATCTCAGAAGATCGAGCCGACCCGCGAAGCGCTGCGCCACGCCGTGGCGGTGGTGGCGCGCCCGGATGGACGGCCGGTGCTGGCGTACCAGGACATCTTGTTAAAGGCCATGTACAGGCCCCGCTTGCGGGTGGAGGCGCCCATCAGGTTCAGGGTGGAATTCTTGCAGGATCTGGCGCCGGCGACCAGGGTCAGGTCACGGCCAGCGCCGAACACGTCCCGCGCGCCTGCTGCTCCGCGTTCGGCTCAAGTGCCATATGCGTCCTCTCGGTAGTTCGGTGAGACGGACGCACTACCGAGGGTGACCGCAGCGCTCTCGTTCGCCGGCGGTTTGCGGTTTTGCGCTGAGATCACGGCTCCGGCGACTCCTCGCGCGGGGCGTTGCGTGAATGTTCGGCCATCGTGTCGCTGACCGGGACGGTGGTGGGCAGTTGAGGCTCGTCGAAGTAACGGGCCTTGTATCGGCGCAGCAGTGACTCCCCGTGCTCGGGCCAGGAGAAGTTCGTCTTCTTGAGGAGCTTGCCGAAGACGACGCCGGCGTTGTCCGGGTCGGGGTCGGTCAGGAGCTTGATGGCGACGGGGGAGATGTCGTCACTGCGGAGGTAGGAAGTCGGGGTTTCGCGGTAGCGGCGCCGGTTGATCAGTTTCGGGTTGGCGAAGAGTTCCTGCAGGAGGCCGGACTCGAGGTAGAAGCTGATGCCTGTTTCGGGGTCGAAGTGGATGGCCACCGTTTCGGCGTCCAGCAGGTCGTCGGGAAGGGTGAAGCCGGGCAGAGGGGAGGTGTTGCCGGGCTGGGCTTGATCCATGCAGGCCCGCATGAAGGCGTCGTATCCCGGGGCCACGTTCTCTCCCCGGACGGCGAACTCGGCCTCACCAGCGCGCCGCGTCCGAACCGGTCGTTCTTGTCGGCGGCGATCTTTAGAGTGACGGTGATGACGTGAACTGCTGGATCTTGCGAGGAATGTATGTATGGGCCGTATCGAGGAAACGTGGCGGGTGCTGTGCGGGGACGAGTTGTGCGGTGAGATCGTCGTCGGCGACATGGACATGCCCTGGATGCACGGCACCTTCGTCGCCGGCCCGGCCTTCGCCAAGGTGAAGCCGCTCTTCGATCGAGAACTGGAGCTTTTGGAACAGGATGACGACGATCCGGAGGCGTGGGAGGCGGCATATGACCAGGTGGCGCAGGCCGTCCGTCTGATCTCACCACGCGGGCCGGTCGCCGAGTTCCTCCTGCATATCGAAGGTGATCGAGCCTGGTTCCGGTGGAGTGACGAACCGTTCACCTCGGAGTAGCCGGCGTCGGACGGAAGGCTCTGTGATATTGCTGGTGGTGCGTCTTCGTGTGGCTGGGCCAGGCTTGCTATCCGGTGACGCCGGTCTGTTGGGCGCGGGTGCAGGCGAGCCGGTAGGAGTCGGTTTCGCTCTCGATGATGGTGGCGTTATAGGTGAGCCGGTCAATGATCGCGGCACTCGTCTCCACCCGACCGGCTCCGTGCGACCAGTCCACCCGCCCGCCATCTGCTGGATGCGCTGTGCTGTTCCGAACTGCTGGGTGCGCGCTGATCGGCAACGAGTCGCAACAGCTCATCGTCGAGCATCTTCGCCTGCGCCAGCGCTCACGCCCTGTGCGAGTCATTCACCGCCGCCCTTGAGCGCCGGTCAACCCGATCACCGACGAGTTCGCCGCCTGGCATCGCGATCGAGATGACCGCAGGCCGGAACAAGAAGACGCTGCCACGGTCGCCGACCACTGGTGGGTCGAATGGTGCATCGAACGCACCATTCTGGTCGGCGAGCCGGCATGGCGAGCCCGCCAGGTAGCCGCGAACAACCGGTGGGACGGATCCGACAGCATGGACCTGCGCGGCACCGAAGAGTCGCACCACTTTCCCTGGATGTCCTGGCTACGTGCGCCACGCAGCCAGGCGATGGCGGTCTCGCATCCGTCAGCCTGTTCGCCTTTCGGCTCGTTGGGTCAGCAGCAGGCCGATGGCCATGCCTGCGCCGCAGAGGACGAATGGCCAGCCGTACGGGCGACGGGGTGCCCATTGGTCGAAGGTGATCGCGATGCCGGACAGGAGGACGGCTGTGGTGAGGGTCCAGCTGACGATTCGAGTGAATCGGTGAGGCCGGTGCCGGGTGAGGCACCAGGTCAGAATGAGCGCCATGAGGAGGCCGGGCCAGGCGAAGATCACGTAGCTCCAGGCGGAGATTTCATCGGTGGTGGTCTCGCCGATGAGGGCATGCCTGAGTGGGCCGTCGAGGAGCAGGTTGAGCAGCGAGGCGGGGAAGGTCAGCACCGTGATCAGGATCCGGCCGTACATGTAGCCGCCGAGATGGCCGTTGATCGTTGCCCAGGTCAGGAGGGCGACGGCGGCCACGTACGAGGTGATCGTGAGCGACAGTGGGCCGAGGGTGGATTTCGGGCTGTGTTTTAGGAGGTGGGTCATGTGTCCTCTTCATGACAGTGGTGTCTCAGAGTGCGCCGTCGCCCTTGGCTCGGACGGCTTTGTAGAAGGTGTTGGCGTAGCTGAGGCAGATGGAGCGTTTGGACGATTGGGTGCCGCGAAATGGGTCGGCGACTGTGCCGGTGATGGCGGCGCAGATGCGTTCCTTCATGATGGTCAGGAAGACAGCGTCGACGTGGGTGCGCTGGGAGCGGTCCAGGCCGTTTCGATCGCCGTTCAGCCTGTTGCGGATCAGGCCGTAACCGTAGTCGTGGGAGTCGCATGCGGCGCGGAAGTCCAGCCAGTAGGTGGGCTTGTTGCCGACGATGGGGGCGCTGCAGCCGTCGTTGGTGATGCCCATCACTGACCCGCCGGTCAAGGTCGCCTTCCAGAACGGCGGTCGCATGACCTTGCTCGCACCCTGGCGCACGTCGACGCTGGTCTTGCACATGCCGCGAAGCATGTAGTCGGCGGCATAGGGAGTGGGACAGGCTCGGGCGCCGAGGCGTATGGTGCGCCGTGCCGCGTTCGCCAAGGTGCCCGGGGAAGAGTAGGTGAGGTGCCATGACCCCTCCTCTGTGGTGGTCATCTTCGTGATGTCGCCGTCTGTCGAGTAGGCGTATACGAAGCGACGTTCAGGATTTTTGTCTGGCCGTCGCAGATCGCGTACCTGGCGAAGATGTCCACTGGCGTCGTAGCGATAGGTGAGAGCCGTCACCGGTGGCGTGTCGCCTGCGGCGTCGTAGTCGATCGACCCGAGCAGGCCGGTTACCTCGCCTAGCGCGGATGGCGTGGCGGTGGTTCTGTCGGCATAGACCAAGGTGGCCGTGGAGCATGATGCGGGGTCAGGCTTTCGGCAGTCCGCTCCGGGAGCGGCGGGAGAGATCAGACGGCGCACTCGGCGGTGTGCGTCGTAGGTGACGCTCTGGAAGTCGCCATCGGCCAGGCCCACCGAGGTGGGCAGCAAGTGGCCGTGCACCCGGGACCAGGTGACGATCAGGCCCGTCTCGTCGGTCTGGGTGAAGGTGTCGTCGCTGTTGCGCACGATGAGACCGTCGGCGTGGACGAAGGCCTCTGGCCGGGACGGATCGGCGAGGTAGCGGCGGGACTCGGTGCCAGAAGCGAGGTCCAGCACGACAAAGCCGTGATCGCTGTGGTCATGCAGTCGGTTGCCCAGCATGCCGCCCAGTGGCTGCAGTTGCCAGCCTGGTCCCAGCACGCGCTCATTGGCCCGGACGGGATCTCCGCGTTGACCGGCGGTGTGGGTGCGGGTGATCAGCAAGCCGTCCTCGGAGAAGTCGATGGCACTCATCAGCCAGGTGCCCGTGGCGGGGTCTGCATATCCGGGTGGTGTGGCTCGGGTCAGGCTGTCGACAGAGAGCCAGGGAAGCATTAAGACACTCATCGCAATCACTCGATTACTTTATGTGCTTGTAAGTGGATGAGTGGAATGGTGCCTGCGTTCAATGCCGGAACGGTATGCCGTGGTCGGCCGCAGCGGCGCCTACGATCGGCTGCTTGGCGGTGAGGATCAAGGCATGGGACTCAGTGGCCCAGGTCTCTGGGCCCGCGGCCGCGGGCCCAGAGACGACAACGATATTCCTGAGGGTTGCTGGCGTGGATCGCGAGTTCTGTGCGAATCCTGGCCGGGCGAGGATCGGCTTGCCGGGCGAGCGTGCTTCTCGAAGACTGTGACGTTGCAGCACGTGTCGAGCACAGCGACGGCGATCATGCGCGCTTCGGTGTGCTCCGGAGCATGGAGCTCCCGCTGCAGAGGCACGATGTATTGATCAAATGCAGTTGTCGCCCGTGCTCGGCGCGTGCTCGCGCGCTCCGTCATATGCCGTCAGAGGGCGGTACCGTCTGGCAGACAAACCGGGCTGAGGCGGTATGGACCACCACCTAACGATGCGGCGCGGCACTAAAGGATCTTGCATCTAATCCGACGGTCGCAGGTTCGAATCCTGCAGGGCGCGCTTCACTGGCCAGACAGAATATGGGCCTGACCTGTGGTAACGCCTGCCCGCCGACGCTCGGCGTGTGCCACCGTGTGCCAGTTGCGGCCCGCACGTGCCGCCGCTCACGGAATATAAGCGGAATGATCTTGGCTGCCGCGACCGCTCGTACGGGAGCGTCGCGGTGACGGCGGTTGGCGCACCGGACGGTGCCCGCGCCGCGGTGGCGGCTACTCCGAGGCGGGCGCGCCGGGCGCACCGAGAGGGTAAACGTCCGTCGCCTGGTCTCCCCGTCAGATGGGGCGTCGCATGCCGGCGCGTGGCCGGTGTTTCCGACATACCCAACCTGGCTGCGTCCGCCGAAGATTCCATCCATGCAGGTCAAACGGCATGTGAGTACTCATGGAGGACGCCGCCGAGCCGGTCTCGTCGTCGTACGTTCAGGTTGATGATTTGCTCTGGATCCGTGATCGGATCGGGGACAGTGCGCAGCGGGGCTGCTTGGTTCAGGGCTTGGTGGGCTCGGTGCTGGTTGTAGAGGTGTTCGTACTCGGGCAGGGCGTGCCGAAGATGGCGTTCGTTCCAAGTCAGGCAGCGATCGAGAAGCTCATGACGGCAGGACTGCACACACCGCTCCATGATCGAGTTCATGCGGGGTATTCGAATACCAGCGAGCACCGTCTTGATGCCGCCTTCGGCGAGGACCTCGTTCATGTGCGCCGGGAATTTCCCATCCCGATCTCGGATCAGAAAGCGCACCCGGCAGCCCGCAAGGTCCAGATCCATGACCAGTCCCTGGCCGCCTGGATGACCTGGCTCGCACTCGGGTGAGCGGTGGTGCCGAGCACGCGGACGCGTCTGGTGGTGTGTTCGATGTGACCGCCAGGATGTACTGGCGTTGCCCGCTGAGAGTGACGGTCTTGATGAATCGGAGGCCAGTAGGGCGTCGGCCTGTGAGCGCAGGAAGTCGGCCCAGGTGGTGGACACCCGCTCGGGCGCCGGATCAAGACCTGCCTGCTTGAGGATCTCCCAAACTGTGGACGGCGCGACCTTGATGCCGAGCATGGCGAGCTCACCATGCACCCGCCGATAACCCCAGCCGGGGTTCTCTCGAACCAGGCGCAGGATGAGGGTGCGGATGGAGCCGACCGTGGGCGGGCGGCCGGGCCGGATCGGCCGGCAGGTACGAGCGTGACGACGTCTCATCAGGAGGAAGACTCGGTCCACGGGCGCGAATCTCACTCGGGTGTCAGCGCCGAGTTGGCGTTCAAGGACGGTGATCTGGTGACGCAGAACGCGAATCTCCACGTCCTTGTCGCGATCGCCCATGGGGGGCAACCGCAGCGCGGCGAACGCGTTCGTGACGGTCAGGTAGGCCAGGCGTAGGAGCACAGCGGATCATCTTGCCGCTCGCGCTTCCGTCTCCCGGGTGATCGAAGCTCACGTACGCCACACGAAGCCCTCACAGATTTATGACCTAGGCGGATGTAATTATCGGCAGGCACAGAGTCACAGCCCATGGATGGGGTTTTCGGCACCTACAGTCCGAATCCTTGGCATCCACAGGCATCCAGGCGATACGAAGGCCGCGACCGCCTCGCGGCGTGGGATCAGCCCTCGGTGACCTGTCCGGACGTGACGTGAAGACGGCGGGTGGTGTGGACCGCCTCCAGCATGCGCCTGTCGTGGGTGACCAGCAGTAGGGTCCCCTGGTACGAGGCGAGAGCCGACTCCAATTGTTCGATGGCGGGCAGGTCGAGGTGGTTGGTGGGCTCGTCGAGGACGAGCAGGTTGACCCCGCGGGCCTGCAGGAGGGCGAGCGCCGCCCGGGTGCGTTCGCCAGGGGACAGGGTGGCCGCCGGGCGCAACACGTGGCCGGCCCGCAGGCCGAACTTGGCCAGCAGGGTGCGGACGTCGGCCGGGGGCAGGTCGATGAGCGCGCCGAACGCGTCGAGCAGCGGCTCGTCCCCTTCGAACAGGGCACGTGCCTGGTCGACCTCGCCGACGACCACGCCGGGGCCGAGCGTGGCGGCGCCCTCGTCGAGAGGAAACCGGCCGAGCAGCGCACCGAGCAAGGTTGTCTTGCCGGAGCCGTTCGCGCCGGTGATGGCGATTCGTTCCGCCCAGTCGATCTGCAGGTCGACCGGTCCGAGGCAGAACCCGCCGCGCCGTAGGACCGCGCCGCGCAACGTCCCCACCACGGCCCCGGAACGAGGCGCGGCAGCGATCTCCATCTGCAGCTTCCATTCCTTGCGCGGTTCCTCGACGACATCCAGCCGCTCGATCAGCTTCTCGGTCTGCCGGGCTTTGGCGGCCTGCTTCTCGGTCGTCTCGGTACGGAAGCTGCGGCCGATCTTGTCGTTGTCGGTGGCCTTGCGCCGGGCGTTCTTGACGCCCTTCTCCATCCAAGCGCGCTGGGTTCGGGCGCGGGCCTCCAGCGCCATCCTGGTCCCGGCGTAGCTTTCGTACTGCTCGCGGGAGTGCCGACGGGCGACCTCGCGTTCGCTCAGGTAGGCGTCGTAGCCGCCGCCGTAGGCGTGGACCTGCTGCTGGGCGAAATCGAGTTCGAGGACCCGGTTCACGCAGCGGGTGAGGAACTCGCGGTCGTGACTGACCACGACGGTTCCAGCGCGCAAGCTGGTCACGAAGCGCTCCAGCCGCTCCAGACCGTCCAGGTCGAGGTCGTTGGTGGGTTCGTCGAGCAGGAACAGGTCGTAGCGGCTGAGCAGCAGGGACGCCAGGCCCGCCCGTGCGGCCTGGCCTCCGGACAGTGACGTCATCTCCTGGTTCAGGTCGACCGCGAGCCCGAGGCCGGCGGTCACCTCCCCGGCCCGTTCTTCCAGGTCCGCGCCACCGAGGGCGAGCCAGCGGTCCAACGCCTCGGAGTACGCGTCGCCGGGGTCGCCGCTCACCAGGGCCTCGGTGGCCGCGTCGAGGGCGCGCTGCGCGGCGGCCACGCCGGTCCGGCGGGCGAGGAACTCGGCGACCGTCTCACCGGGCCGCCGTTCGGGTTCCTGGGGCAGATGGCCGACGTTGGCGGTGGGCGGGCTGAGCCGTACCGAGCCCTGCTCGGGGGCATCGAGGCTGGCCAGCAGGCGCAGCAGCGTCGACTTGCCCGCGCCGTTCGCCCCGACCAGCCCGACCACGTCCCCGGGCGCAACGACCAGATCGAGATCCGCGAACAGCACCTGGTCACCGTGGCCGGCGGCGAGTTCTTTCGCAATAAGAGTGGCGGTCATCAGAACCCAAGACTATCGGCCGCCCGCCAGGAGGGCGTCGGGGTGGCCACGGCGGCCAGGCCCCGTGCTGGTGGCGGGGTGGTCGGGTGGCCCGTCCATGATGGGGGGTGTGAAACCGAGCGACGAGCCCGCGAGCATCGGCCGGAGCCTGTCCGGTGCCAGAAACTGGTGATGAGGGTCTGACCTGGTCTTCTGGGCTTGCCTCTCGCGCTGTTTCGACTTCTGTATCTGCTGGTGGTCAGGGTATTCGGCTGGCCGATGCTGCTCAGATCTTGGTGGTGAGCGTATCAGTGCTGAAAATTGCACCCTCGCTCTGACCGGGCACATCATTCGATCTTCAATCGCTGCCTGAGGGATTGCTCAAACCGAGTCAGCCGCTCGCCCAAACTCCGCGGCTCAGACCGATGACGGGAGATTGGCACCCCAGAGCCTTGAGTTCCAAGGCGCCAACGCGCACAAGTGACATACGGGACACCAACTCAGCCCTCCGCCGCGACCTGTTCGATCATGGAAGCTTGTACGGCGGCCAGCACGGCGGCCGCGAAGGGCAGGGAGTGATGCGTGGCTCCCCAGCCGATGCCGAACACCACGGAGGCGGGATCGTTGTTGGGGTTGGACAGGGCCTGCTTCCCACGGATGCGCAGTCGCAACGACCCACGAGCGTCCTCCAGCGCATGCCAATCGACGCCCTCGATCTCGGTGATCGGGTAACGCCGGTCACCTGCCGTGAACTTGGCCGGGGAAGCTCCGGAGGAGAACCAGGTGAAGGTGACAGCCTGCCCGTCGAAGGCGGCCTCACCGTCCCATGCCTTGAAACTACGCGGCACCGAAGGACCGGCGATCAGGAACCGCTCAGCCGGACCGCGCTCGGACAGGGCCGCGCGCATCTCGTCGGCATACTGGTCAGCCAGCGTCTTCGTGGCGGCGGGCAGCACCAGCCGGTACGGATCGAGCGACTCCTGAAGCTGCCCCGTTGCCGCGGACATAACCGGATCGGCCCCCTCCCGGGGAACCACCCGCAACATCACCCTGCCGCGTGCACTGGGCTCCACCATGACATCGGCCAGCGCCTCGTACGGCACGAACCGCTCACCGAGCTCCATGCTCAGTTTCGAGGCTTTACCCGGCTCAGGCGTGATGCGCAGCCCTGTGTCCTCGAACTCCCACGCGCAACCTCGCCCCTTCAGTACTTCACCCATGCACGCAAGGATAGGTGCCCGAACGCCGGCGGCTGCGCAGACGGGCGGCCCGCCGCGACGAGCCGGCTGGGCCTGCGCCCGTCGCTGGCCGCTGCGATCGGCGACGATGACGATGGCGACTTCTGCTGGCGCACTCTGGAGGAGCCGGGAGCGGTCGACCTGTCCAGATTGCGGCCCTTCGAGCGATGGCATTCGCGCGTGACGTCCCGGATTCATGGTGTGGCGCCACCTGTAATGATCCAATTAGGATCTCAGCCGTGCTCGGCGCGTGCTCGTACGCCCCGCCATGCGTCGTCAAGGCCCGGCACCACCTGACACGCAAAGCGCGCTGAGGCGGCACTAGGCATCACGAAACGGCACCGCGCGGCACTAAATGATCTTGCTTCTAATCCGATGGTCGCAGTGCTCGCAACTCCGATGTCTCGCTTTCGAGACGAGTCGATACGAGGCTTGATCTAGTCTTTACGTTCGATCGCATTGGCGGCCAATACTTGATTTATCGAAAGCAATGCGTTGTCAATGATTTGCTGAACATGTACAGAATGCCTTGTCTCGAACTCCGGCAGGGCTCGTGCGCAAACTCTGTGGGCTTCGACTGCCTAATCCGACGGTCGCAGGTTCGAATCCTGCAGGGCGGGCTTTAATCAGGGTCTGACCTGCGGTTATGCGGGATCGGATGCGTTCTGGAATTCTCGTCTGGCGCTTGCGTGCTCCATGCGTGCTCGCGCGCACCAAACCCGCACACGCCATTATCAACATCATCGCTCTGGGACCAGGGCTGAAGCGTTCTCGTCTGGCGAGACGTCCATCCGCTTGGGGCGGGTAGGCGATTGAGGGTGCCCTGTCGGCGTACGGGTCAACTGCAGAGCTAGGTATGTGTGAACGGCTCGGCGACCACGCGCGGGCCGAAAGCGCTGTTCGACGATGGGCTCGTGGTGCGTCCGACGCGATGCGCCACGATGATCCCTAACGGGTCGCCATTCCGGAAGTAGAACGTCCGCAACTGGCTGTAGCGTGTCCCTGTGGGGCTCAAAAATACGATGCGGTATCTGACCTGCCGGTTCTCGGCTGGTGCCAGCCAGCCATTTGATCAGCTGGCGATCTGGTAGTCGTTGATGAGGCCGCCGAGGATGGCTGTGCGGTGGACTCGGTGGGTGGCCAGGTCGATGGGGGTTGGCGGTCCGGTTTCGGCTTGCGCTGGGGACAACTGTCCGATGCTGCGGTGAGGTCGGGCTGTGTTGTAGTGCTCCAAGTAGCGGCGAAGCGTTCGACGCAGATGGTGCTCGTTGAGGATGAGCATCCTGTCCAGGAGTTCGCGGCGTAGGGTGCCGATGAGCCTTTCGCAGTGCGCGTTCGCTTTCGGGGCCTGCGGTGGGCTCTTGAGGACGCGTAGGCCGGCGTCGGCGAAGACCGCGTCGAGGGTTTCGGTGAACTGGCCGCCGCGATCGCGGATCAGGAACTTGAGCTTCGTCATGTCGGTGTCGGTGTCCATGAGGAAGTTACGAGCGGCCTGAGCGGTCCACGGGCCGGTGGGGTTGGCGGTGACGCCGAGCAGATGGGCGCGACGGCTGCCGTGTTCGAGCATGATCAGGGCATATAGGCGTGTGAGATTAATGGTGTCCACGTGCACGAAGTCGACGGTGAGGATGTGCTCCGCCTGGGCGGTCAGGAACTGTTTCCATGTGGGCCCGCTACGGCGTGGAGCGGGGTCGATCCCGGCCTTGTCGAGGATGTTCCACACGGTAGATGCCGAGATCTTGTGGCCGAGGCGGGTCAGTTCACCGTGGATACGCCGGTGACCCCACCTCGGGTTCTCCGCGGCCATGCGCAAGATGAGTGTCTTGACAGCAGGTGCTGTGGGTGGCCGTCCGGGACGGCGACGATCGCTGTAGTCCCACTTCTTCGCCACGAGTGTGCGGTGCCAGGCCAGCAGCGTGGCCGGGGTTATCGAGAAGATCTTCTCCCAGCGGCGGCGGGGTATCAGGTGCGAGAGCGCCGCCAGCCACACGCGGTCGGCGGGTTCGTACCGCACCCGCGGGACCTGACGGCGTAGGACCGCGTTTTGATGTCGAAGTACCAGTAGTTCCGCCTCCTTGGAGACGTCGCGGCGTAGGAGAAGTGCGGGCAAAGACAGCACGTGTCGAGTGACTGCGTACACCGTGGACATGATCACGAAACATGATCCCAGCCGACCCGGGTTGGCCGCTCGCCGCCCTCACCCCTTCCGCGCAACCGGACGAAGGAATCTGCGCTGGTAGCGATTCGAGTTATTGAGGCCCACAGGCTGACACCACCCGCGAACCGGCAGGTCAAACACCGCATCCTATTTTTGAGCCCGACAGGGCCAGGCCGCCCCGCTGCGAGCCCTTCCCGACCCGGTCGAGGACGATATCAAGGTCATCCGACGTGACCGCCTCGGCGGGCTGATCCACGAGTACGCGCAGGTCGCATAGGGCGGCCGAGTTCTTGGCACCCACAAGCAATCGCAGCGCGGTGAAAGCGTTCGTGACGGTTTGGTGCGCCGGGCGAAGAAGCACAGCGGATCATCCTGCCGTATGCGTTTCCGTCTCCGGGTGACCGGAACTCGCGTACGGCACCTGAAGTCCTCTCAGAGCCATGACCTGGTCGGATGTAATTGTCGGCAGGCGGCGCAGGGGCATCCCCGAGTACGAGAGCCACTGCAATGGACATCGTTCGCACCGGGTCTTGCAGCAGGCGAGCCCGCTACGGGCGATATCCGATCCAGTCGACGCCGACATGAAGGTCACCCGACGAGACCGGCTCGGTGGCCTCCTCCACGAGTACGCGCAGGTGGCGTGAGGAGACTTGATATTCGGCGCCCACACCCTGATCTCGGATGTCCGTCAAACCAGATCAAGCCCACTTACGCATTCAACCTGTGTAGCTGCTCATGGGTTGTGGCCGTTGAAGACATAAAAAGCGATCCTTTCCATGGCCTTCAGTAAGCGATATTCATCGCTCTGCTTTCGCCTGCCGATGACAACCTCTTGAGCCTGCCCGATGGCCGCATTGCAGGCCATGTGGGGGTCCATCGTCAGCGGCGCGGCCAGCGCCCGCAGCGCATGATGCTTCATCAGGAGCCGGCCCCAATCGGTCTTCGGGTCGGGAAATCCGGGATTCGCGTTCGCGTCCATCACCTTGGCGGACCGCCGCTGGAAATCGTCGGCCTGCTCCAGCAGGCGCTCGCTCAGCGAGCGTACAGGCTGCCCGCGACGCCCGGCCGCGATCGCGGCGAGTGCTTCGGCGATGTCAGGCCCGTCCAGTGCCACGGCACCTACAGCTAGCTCGCACGCAATCAGCGTAAGCTCCGTAAACTCTTCGTCAGGGGGCGCCGCGGCGAGGGCAGCGACGCGGGGATGGCGCGCGACCACCTCCCGCAGGTCTTCTCTCAGCACCAGCGGGGGTCTGACGGTCGGCGCCTCGTTCTTCTCGTCCTCCTCCTGCTCGATCCTCAACACCAGGTGCCTTCGCTCCTTCCACGCTTGGTCGACGCGCAGGCCAGTGATATGTTCCGCGAGCGCAAACGACGCGGCCCGCCAGTCATCTCGCCATTGCTCCGTCGTGACACCGTAAGTTTCCGCCCAGGCCAAGCGTTCAGGCTCGGCCGCCGTGGTGCCCTGCCGGACAGGGTCGAAAATACTCTCCAGCTTCCCGTCGGCCGCGTAGGCGAAAGTGGCGTCCAGTTCGACGGTCCAAGCCACGGCCACGGCCTGGCCGAAGGTTGACAGGCGGCGGAGGACGTCAGGGCGGGCACCGATGTACCTGGTGAACTCTACGCCCGTGAACCAGCCGGGCCACTGGGTGAGGAGAATGATGCCCTCCTCGTCGTCGTACAGCTCGTAGGAGTCGTAGAGATCGTCGAAGCCGCCTTCGGCGAGTTGCGTCGTCTGTCCGCCGAACGCCTGAACGACGTCCTGGATATTTTCGCTGCGCACCCAAGTAACACAAGCCGGCTCATCGAATATCGAGCGAATCATTTCCTTATAGAACGGAAAGCTGGACATTCTTCTCGCTTCACTGTGACCGCGGCTGCTTAATGACGAATAGTGCGGGACAGCATAGTCTGCCCCGCACTATTTACCTGTGCCGCTACGATACGCCGTCGATCGTACAGGTGGCAAGGTTCATATTGTCCGGTGCCGGATGGGCTGCGACCATCCCCGGCGCTCCGCTGTGCGGCGTGCCCTGCCCCTGGCGGATGACATCCACCCAGTAGGAGTCGAGGTCCAGGACGCGGTTACGCTCATACCACATCCGCATCGCGCCGCCTTGCGAGCAGTTGTCCGGACCGGGAATGATGGCGACCGAATAGTTGTAGCCGGTATTCCGTCCGCCTGCCCCCTCATAGGTGGTGGCGAAAGGGTACTCGTCACAGCTGTCCGGTTTTACGTAATCGCGAATCTTCTTGCATTCGGGGATTGCGATATCACGGTTGGCCTTTTCCACGTCATCCTTCGTGGTCCGTCTGAGGCAGGTGAAGGCGCACGAGGGCTGATAGGGCATAAATCCGCCAGGTATTTTCTTGGGTGACCCGCTTCCCACCTTGGGATAGGTGATTTGTGAATTATAGAGGGCGGTCCAGACGTGCTGCGCGTGGAACACTCCTGCGGAGTAGTTCTCATCGAAGATGAGAACCGGCCGTAGGGTTGTCAGGACGCATCCTCCCATATTCGCCTTGAATTCCATCGAGCTGTCACACCGGAAGGTGTGACGCTTGCCAAGGTCCTCTCTGACCCACATAGCGTGTGTGGTATACCGGACATTCGGATTGATCGAGCATGAACTGATTTTGTCAGGATCCGGAGCGTTGTCGTCTCCCGACCTGTCGAGAATGATTTCCCGGATATTTCCGTCTGCCCAGTCCCCCACCTCATCGTGGATACCATCTGGCTGGTCGCTAGTGCAGCCTGTTGGTCCCGCGAAGACCCGCATCCAGCGGTCGTCCCAATCGTCCAACATGGATCCCGTGGCCTTCACAGGCCCCATCTTGATCTGCATTCTTATCTGCCGGCTGCCGAGAGACCGACCGATCGGCACATCGCTGGCCCGAGCTTTGGTCGCGTTCGCGTTGGTGTACTTGTGTCCCACGTACGAGTGAACGGCGATGACCATTTGGGCTGTCCATCTACCGGCCTCCCATTGGGCGCCGGGGACTCCCTTGATGTCTCGCTCGCCGACCAGGTAGGAATAGCAGAGTGAGAAGGGGCCGCTATTGGCAACAGCGCTGGGACGTTGAGGTGGAATCTGCTGACATCGATCAGTGGAAATGTGTCCATAGGGAAACTTTTTCCGGGCTGCCGTCGCGTTCACTGTTGCGGTTTTCTCTTCCACGCTAGCGGAACGAGTTGCAGGCTGGTTCCTGATGGCCGCGTAGATGGCGCCGATCTGCGCGGCTGAAGCGGCCTTCTGGTAAACAAGAACCTCATCGAGGTCACCCACCATTGCGGCACCTAGCTGCAGCGGACCAACCGCATTCCAGGCTGGGAAGCCGAGTTGCGCGGTCTTCACCTCTGTTCCGTTGAGATAGAGCGTAACCTTGTTTGCTGCGGCGTCGTAAACGCCCGCGAGATGGAACCACTCATTGACCGGCGGCTCGACTCCAGAGAGCGCGCCCTCAATCGTTGCCTCGTTTTCGTCCGCCTGTGTCAGTTTGAAGATCAAACCATGGTCAGGATCATTACCGATGCTGAATGACGCGGCATTGGACCCTCGCTGTTCGAGAACGCGATATGCGCCGTCCTTGTCGTTCCAGCGCAGCCAGGCTGCGACGGTGAAACTTTGGTCCGTGCGTAGTACAGGCCCGGCGCTCTGCGCCAGCGGTGCGACACTCGTGTCGCCTACCTCGACGGTCGCCGCCTGCCACGCCGACCATGCTGATGCGGTGGATGCGGCGGCATTGACCGCCCGCGCTCGCCAGCGCACCATCCAACCGTTGGCGAGTTCCCCAGTCGGAACGGTGACTGAAGCACGGCCACCCGAGGTGACAGAGAGAGAACTGCCCGCCCAGATCTGCCCGGTGCCCTGTTCAGCGGCCGTGGGATCGTGCTCGACTTCGAACTCGCCGGTGAGGTCGCCCCCGATAGTGTCGGCGACCGTGGCGGCCAATTGCGGCGTGAGTGAAGTTGTCACCGTGGTGCCGTCCACGGTTTGTGCCGGTGTGATGGTCGGGGCGGAAACGGTCGGCTCGGAGGCGGGTCCGCTGGTGGTGATAGTCAGTGTGGGCGGGCTGCCATCCGCGTCGGGGTATTCCGAGGAGGTGAACATGCGGTAGTTGTTGACGTTCGCCTCGCCGGGCGACTTGAGCACCAGGCCGTGGTTGGCGGCGCCGGCCGCCCAGTCCTGCGCGATGCCGGTGACGTTCCAGTCCATGCTGTCCGGCCAGGTGGAGCAGTCGGAATTGACGCCTTTAAAGTTGGTGGACGCGTCCTCCGCGGTGTGCGTGGGCGTGCTGCCCCAGTACATGTTGTCCGGATCCCAGGCGTCGGTCAGGCGGGCGACCTGAATGCCGCGGGCCAGCGCGGGGCCGCAGTTGTGGCTGTCGACAGTGTTCATCGACAACATGGCGCCGGTCACCGTGCTATCCAGCAGGCCCGTGGTTTCGAACTTCAAGTGCGTCCGTGCGATGAATCCGTCCGCCATGGTGCCAGCCATGAGGTACTCGTTGTCGGAATAGGCGGGTGAATCGGTGTCGTAGGTGCTGACGTCAACATCGGCGCTGATCGGCAATGTGACCGCCGCGTCCAGCCGGACCGGATAGGTAGTGTCAGAGTCGGTCAGGAATGCCTGATCCGGCTTGAGTACCAGCTCGGCCTCGCCATCCTTGTCGACAACCTCAGCGTTGACCCCGACCCGTTTGGCGCGCGCCCCCTTCACGCTGTCGTCTCTCATGAACGGTCGCGATTGCAGGGTGGATACTGCGCGATCGCTGCTCTTCAGCAGTAATGTTCCGTTCTTGCCTCTAGACAGCGTCAGATCGCTGCTTTGCAGGGCGATCCTGAGCTCCAAGGACTTGGCCGGAGCCTTGTGCATAACCACCTCTTGCCGAATACCGGTCGGCAGAACAGTGATCACGAGATCAGCACCTGGGCCAGCCGCGTCCACATAAGTCGCGACGTTCCTCTTGACCGATGGCGTAGGCAACGCCGTCGGCCACGACAGAGCGGATACTTGGCCGCCGTCCCGGACCATCTTGAGGTATGGCGCCGTCCCACCCTTGGAGAGTTCAACAAGGGTGCCGGCTCTGGTGGCCTTCGGCTTCAACAACCCATCGCGCTCCACCAGCGTCACGTCGATCGGCACCCACAAACCGTCCTGTTTGGTGCGGACGGGTGTCGTTGTGATCTGGGTTTCGAACGAACCGTCCGGCATGGCGCGAGTGGTGCTCACCTCGGTTGTGTCGTAGCGGACCTCCACCGGCTTGCCTTGCTTCTTGGCCTCTTGAGAGGCTGAAAGGCGCTCGCGTGCCGACATCTCCCGCGCTGCCGAGTCGGACGTCTTACTTGCTGTGGCGGGTACGTTCGTCACAGCGTTTCCGTTCCGACCAGCGGTCCACATGGTGGACTTGCCTAGGCTCGCGTCGTGTCCGTGTCCCGAGGTATCCGCAGCGGTGTCGCCGGATCCTTCGTTGAACCTCCAGTGTCCCTGAGGCGCCGTTTCGGTAGTGAAGGACCAAGAGTAGAGGGCCATCGTGTTGCCTGCGGCATCCTTCGCCCCGGTCACCTCGACAGTGTGCACAGTGTCAGCGGTCAGCGGCGACTGAGGGACGAAAGTCAGGATCTTGCCGGTCGTGTCCATTGCGGTCGTGCCCGCCGCAGGGGCCCCTCCAGGAAGTTTCACCACCATTGCAGCGCCGGTGACCACTTCGTCGAAGGTAGCGCTGACCGACGTACTGGTGGGCGCGTCCACCGCACCGTTGCTTGGAAGGGAAGAGATCACTGTTGGGGGTGTAGTGTCCGGGTCGGGTGTGGGCGTAGGCGTCGGGTACGGTCCATCGTTTGGGTAGACCGCATCGATCAGGTCAAGCCATTCTTGCTCTGAATCCACGTCATCGGGCATCCATGTCCCGTAGGTCGTGTCTTCCATGTAGTAGCCCGGGGAGTTCGCGCGCATTGCCGTGGCTTCCTCGCCGGACACCTCGGGTCCGGTCTGCACGCTGGTCGACGTCGACGTGTTGGCGTCGATTTCCGCTCCCGTCGGATCGGTGTCCTGGTATGGCATAAAGATGCCCTTGACCTCACGCGGTACAGGCGTGTATTCGATCATGAGGGTGGGTGGGTGCCGGAAGCCAGGGTAGGGATCTCCGCTGTATTCGCTGGAGTAGTACTGGCGCCAGTTGATCGTTGCGGTCTCGGGGAGGGCCCGTAGCACTAGCCCGTGGTTGGGCCGGTCGTTTTCGATCCATTCGCGGGCCATGGCGTTGACCTGGTGCAGTAGCGTCTCCTCCTTGGCGCACCAGCTGGAAGGATCGGCTGTGTAGTTGTAGCCGGCCTTGTTCCCGCCTTCGAGGGTGCCTAAGGTTGTGGGCTGGTTGGACCAGCTCAGGGCGCTGGTAGTCCATGAAGAGGTGATGCGTTCGGCCGCGATGCCGTTTCCGACGTTGTCGCCGCACAGTTGGCCGTTGGGGCCGCCGGACTTGTAGTTCCACACCCACAGGTCCGCGTCGAGGACGGTGGCGCCGTCGAGTTCCGGGGCGTCGGTGTTGAACTTGAGGTAGACGCGGGCGGTGTCGGTGGAGGTGGTGCCGGCGCGTAGCCAGCCTTCGGCGGCGTGGTTGCTGCTGGGGTCCTTCTGGTTGACCCAGGCGTCGGTGGGTACGCCGCCGCCGAACCATTCGGAGGCGGCCGCGATGGTTACCGGATAGGTGACCGCCGGATCGGCCAGGAACTTCTCATCCGGAGTGAAGACCAGTTCCGACGTCTTGCTGGATGTTTCCACCCGTGCATCAACCGCGGAGGTCCTGCCCTCGTCGGGGGAGGACTCCACGTTGGCGTCCATCGCGGTCAGCACGATCGGCGCTGCGGCCGCCTTGCCCTTGGCGTCCTTAAGTTGAGGCAGCCCCTGAGGCGTCTTGCCGAAGGCGGTGCCCTCCGGCAGGGTGAGCGGCAGGCGCACGGTCACCGGACCGGTCGGCCGCTGCCGGAAGACCACCTGGGAGATGAAACCGTCGGCTTGGGCCTGCACCACCAGGTCCGCGCCAGGCGCCACGGCGTCGGGGTAGGTGACCGTGTTGCCGGAGACCTTCGGCTCTGGCAGCGCGTGGGACGCTTGCATGCCGCTCGTGCCCTGCTCGCCGTCCGCCAACACCATCTGCTTGGTGCCGCGGCCGCCGAAGGTCAGCGGGGTCTTGACTCGCGTGGCCTGCAGCTTGCCGTCGCGTGTCACGATGCGGGTGTCGATGGGTTCCCAGGCGCCGCTGGTCTTGTTCTTGAGCTGAACGGGGCGGGTGTACAGCTCGGCTCGCAGATTTTTGCCGTCGGGGTTCGCCCACACCTTCATGGTCTCGGTGAACCGTTCGGGAATCTCGACTGGCTTGCCGGACGTGGCCGCCTTGTCCCAGGCGGCCTTGAGAGTTGGATTTGCAGTGGCGCCGGCTTGTGTTGTCGGGGTGGGGGATGGCGTCGGTCCCTGGGCGATCGCGGGCGCGTTCATGAGGGAGAGCGGCAGCGTAAGAACCGCGATCAGGCTCGCGCGGTGGCGCGTCCGGACGGATAAGCCGGACGCCGATCGGCGTTTGTTCACTCGCATCCTTTCGAACAGACGTATCAAAACATGCCGATCTTCACATAAGACCAAACTGAAAGTAAAGATCGTTTCTGGTAACGGGAACGAGATCCTCCGTGATCAACAAGCTGCATGTGCTGGACTCCTCGGCGGGCATCTGTAGGCAGAGCGGACGCTCGACGAGACCGCGGGCAACGAGCGACTAAAGGAGGTGTATCGGCGAGCGGAGATGCGTCGTCAGGACCCGCGTCAGCATGCGCGCGTCGCGGCGTGGATCAGATGTGATTGCGGAGCCGAGATGCTCCGCGAACACGGCGAACACCAGCGCCTCTTGAAGGCGTTCCTGGAGCATGAGGAGCGCAAGGTTCGTGTCCGCCAGATCGGGCGCCGGGCGCCAAGTTCGAGTATGTGGAGAGCGGCTGCGCTCGGCATGGCTACCGGCGTCAGCACCGCGGCGTTCGTCTTCGGGCTGGCCCAGCACAACTCGATGTTGCTCGGTCTGTCGGTTATGGCGGCGGTCGTGATCCTTGCGCCGAGCGTAGATCGGATGTGCAGTTCTGGTTCTCTGCATCGAGAGGTGCGGCGGATTGAGGCCTTGCACATGAAGCGGCAGAACTCGTCTGATGCCAGGTACCACTTCGACCCGACACTGCGCGGGACCGGGCCAAGGCGAAGACAACGCGTTGACAAAAAGCAGGAGCCCGGGCGATTGCCTGGCCATAACGCTCAATCGAGCGGGACGGCCAGTGACCGTCTGGACGGACGGCAACGGCGCCTACTTTTCCGACGGCAAATGGTCCCTGATGGTTACTACGCCGCTCAATCTCGCCTCCAATGAGGCGACGCTTGATATGGTGGCCGGTGGGCGTCGTCGTGCTCGGTGCGTGCTCGGCCGCCCCGGCACATGTCGGCAGTGCCCGGCACTGCAGGACACGTAACTTGTGTGGAAGTGGCACGAACCGTCAGCAGACGGCACCGCGCGACACTTAAAGATCTTGCTTCTAATCCGACGGTCGCAGGTTCGAATCCTGCAGGGCGCGCTTCTCTGGACCAGCACAAAAGAGCCTCTGACCTGCGGGAATGCGGGCCAGAGGCTCTCCTTGCATGTCCGGCTGTCTACGACTCCCACTGATCGTTTGCGGGCGTCCACGCCCAATGCTTGCCCAAGACCCCCGTGCACAGTGCCGGCCGAGGCGTCCATGAGAACCTCGGCGACGCGTCGCTCGGCCGCCTTCACCTCTCTGGCCTCGGGGTACATCAGCATTGTCCCCGGTGTGCTGTTCGGCCCCTGTGCTCATAAAGTGAGCCTGTGGCGGGCTGGGCACCGGGAGATAGGGGCCTGGGTCGGCCCTGGCCCCCGCCTACTTCCAGACCCCAGCTCAACGGCAGGCGCGATGCGCGCCTGCCGGATTGTTCTTGTGAGGATCAAGTTGCGGCGCGCCGCGCCACCGTACGCCCGCCCAGCGTCTCCGGGCCGCGCTGCGGCCGGGAGGCCGGTCGCGGCACGGTCTGTCGCGCGGGGCGTCGTCGCACGACCGCTGCGTCAAGCTGTCAACGCAAGTGCGCCGATCACAGGTGACGCACGATGGCTATGAGAGTCGCAATCGCTAGAGCCAATGTGGACGCTGACAGCGCGAGGAGTCGCAGCCCGATGATCAATCGTCGGGCCTCCATGACAAGCTCCGTCGCAGCGGCAATGACCGCCTTAAGATCACGAACCCGAGTTGTCGTACGACTTGCGAGTGATTTGCGGTTCGATGATCTGCTCCCGGACATACCAATCCCCTTCTTTGAAGGGGCTAGGTTCAGGGAGCCGCAATCTCCCTCGCGAGGTCCCTAGCGCCATATGAAATTTGCTTTGATGGCCTGGTTCCTCCTGGAGCAGACCCCGCACGTGGCAGCGTAGGCGATTCTCTGCTGGCTGGGAAGGCCTCCGGCTGAGGACTCCAACTCTGGGTTGATCGCCGTGTCGAACCTGAGGCCCGAAGGCGACTGAGACGGAAGCCTGATCATCTCGTCCGCAGTGGCCCTGGCCCGCTTCTCCTGCGGGCGGGTCGATGGCAGACGGGTCAATGGTCCGCGTTGGCTTCCTCCTGGAGAAATCGGCGTAGGGGTTTGGGCGCACTCCAGTAGGTCGTCAAACGTCAGGACAACCAGGCGACCACCGAACGTGTCATTCCGCCATGCAAGCCGTTGGATGTCACGCTCTGAAAGAGTAGTCCATCGACCAACCATGACGATTCTTATTGCCCGTTTAAATCTCCGGCAGATTGGCGCGAGCATAAGATGCATTATGGGTGGGCTGTGGTAGTGCACGGAGTTACCTGTCACGCGTGAGAGAGTACGTCCGACGGGTTCTCGTTATCGATCTGAGAGAGCTTTACACGCCAAACTCGCTCACTGCTTTCGTCGCTAGGGTCTGTCCAGCAGGCGCTTACGATGTAGAGTCCGTCGTAACGATAACCTTTTGTGGTGGTAGACTTATGGTCGCCGCTAGTTGCGCTTGCAATAACTTGACGTACTACGCGGACGGGTTTCCCGTGTGAATGACTTACGAGCAAGGACATGTTGAGTGGGCTAAGTGGCTGACGTTCTGCAGGGCGTCTAGGCTCGACACGGTTTGAGGCACCGCGATAGATTATTGAGCGACCTCTGTCTTCAAAATAACCGGAGCCGGACACGATCACCGATTCGGCGCCATCTTGGGTGTTACCGCATATTCCAGCTTGTAGCAGTCTATGTACTCCCGCAGAGGCAAGGTCTCTACGTGAGGAAAAAATTGTTCCGATAGGAATACCCGCGACATGGCCATATGCTCTTACGTGCGTGCGGGGTGCCTGATGCTGCTTCCAACTGTCTGTGGAAGTTGTACGGTGATAAGCTCCACTTGGAGCACTTTGTTGAGGCTCGCCAGCCCATACTCCAAGGTATCTTTCCGCTATCCAAACAGTGTTCGGGGTGGCGAGATTTTCGGCGATGCAGTGCCCATCAAGGATCTCCAGAGATAGCCCAAATTCTTGCCGGGCCCATTGAATAATCTCGTGGCGTTGGGAAACCGGTACGTCTGCCTCGCAGAAGACGTAAATTCGATCGACGGGTCCGCCGCGTATCACCTTGAAGACATCGTTCTTAATTTTTGCAGATAGATTCGCCTTTTGGAGTGTGCATATGAATACGACTGGCCCGCGCTGCTCGATTGAGATGAAGCTTCCAGGAATACCCTGGCTGATATATGAGTAGAAGGTCTCGAAATCTCGCCCTTGGTCGCCTCCAGCGGACACCGGTCCGGTTGCGGGCAAAATATTGTCGGTGATGTAATGTCGCGCAAAGTGCCGACATACATCTTCGAATAGATGGTGCCCATTGGTTGCATTAAGCCGAGAAAGGGCATAGCGGATCTGCTGCTCGATCTGATCTGGAGTCGGGCCAAACCGTGTCACAGCACTCATCTTAGGCTCGGGCACCGACAGGACGCGGCTACCTCTACAACTCCTGCGAGGGCGCGAACGCGTCAACGAGATCCTGATGAGCCTCCACTGGGAGGCACAGATGGGGTACGAAGGCGTTGAGAGTGACCCCTTCTGCAGGGCGCGCTTCTCTCCGTTAGCAGGAAGCAGCCTCTGACCTGCGCAGACGCGTGTCAGAGGCTCTCTTCACATGTCCGGTTGTCTGCGGCTCTCGCTAATCGTGCGCGGGCGTCCGCGCCCAACGCTGGCCCACGGTCGCGCGTGCGGCTGATCATGGCTGGTCGTCCTTGAGAGCCTCGGCTATGCGTCGCTTGGCGGCCTCGTCCTGGCCGACGATGCACTTGGCGTAGATCCTGAGCAGGACTTCGACGCTGTGGCCTGCCCACTCGGCTACTTGGGTGGCGGGGACGCCTGCGTTGAGCCAGGTGGAGACACAGGCGTGACGGAGATCGTAGACGCGTTTGGCCAGTGGTGAGCGTACCTCTCGCGGCGTTAGGGCGTTCTCGCGGGCTTTGCGCCAGGCTCGGCAGTAGGTGATGCTCGGGAGCTCTCCTCCTCGCACGCCGGTGAAGAGTCGTCCTTCGGGGCCGGTGCGGAACTCGGCGAGATGGGCGCGGACGAGCAGTTCAACGTGCCGCCGATCGTCGACGAGAACGGACAGTTGTTGCCCTTCGAGAAGATTGCGCAGAGCAGGGAGGCTCTCCGGAATCTCAACAACTGGCTGATTGCCAACGGATCCGGGTTGACTGACAAGAGCCGCATCGGGGAGGCGACGAAGCAGTTGGACGTGCTGTTCCGCGGAGCCAAGGACGCGGCGGAGGACGAGTGGAAGCGATTCGATGAACTCAGCCGGGCAGAAGGCAGTCGGTCTCGCCGCTGATGACCATGACGTGCTTGGCCGGTGAAGACAGCACGATATGCGTCCTGAACTTCTTGCTGACAAGGTCCTGCATCGTGCGTTGTCCGGGCGCCGTGAGATCGTATTCGGCGACGGTATCGAGAGCGCCGGCCATGACCAGGAGCATCGAGTTCGGATCTCCTGAGCCGATGTCATTCCTTGCTGTGGCCGCGTACGTGCGTTTGACCTTGCCCTCACTGCACGGGACGTCCTTGCCGCCCGGATCTGTGACCTGGACGTCCTTGGCCTGAGCGCCTTCAAAGGTGCGGGTGATGTGCTCCTTGAGTGTCGCGCCCGCTTCGGCAGCCGTCGGCGATTGAGGATTATCCGTCCCCCCGCATCCGGCCAGTACGAAAAGCGCGATTAGGGCCGCCGAAGGCCAGCGCCATGCCGGATTCGTCATCGATTTCCTCCGAAGGCAGGCCAGCATCCGGACAAGTCTCATAATGTTCGGTAGGTCACTGCAAGCCATTCAACAAATTGCTCTAGGAAGCCGATGGCTCCGGTACCCAATCCGCGCCATGCGGAATTACAGCACCTCATCGCCCAGGCCAGGGCGCATGTGGACCGGCTGGAGACGGCACTCGATCCCGCCTGTAACCAGTTCGCGGGCCAGGCCATCTGGGTCGGCCGCACCGCTCAAGGCTTCGCCAGGGAGTTGACCGGGCATCGCGCTCGGGTGCGAGCGGTGGCACGGGCGGTTCTCGCGACCCTAGAAGAGGAGATGCGCCGCACACCATCCGAGGTGTCGCCGGGGGAGGCCAAGAGCCCATAGCCGCCTCATCGAATGCGCGAGCCCTATGAGGCACTCGCAGATCCAAGCGCGGTACGCAGCGGCAGCGGCGCAGTACGTGGTGTGGCCGGCCTTGTTGGAGGAGTCGTGACGCTGCTGGATGGTCAGGCGGCCGGGGGATCCCACTCGGGCGCGAGGATGGAATGGGCGATGGAGTCCCGCCATCCTGACGCAACCTTGAGATGCCCGCGGATAACGCCTTCCTCGACCATGCCGGCCTTGGCCATGACGTGGGCGGACGCTTCGTTGAGGGGACTGCGCGCTCCCCAGATGCGGTAGATGCCGAGCTGCTCGAACCCGAGCCGCAGCAGCAGCCGGACTGCCTCGGAGCCGAGGCCCTGGCACCAGCGGTCGGCGCGGAGGGCGAATCCGATCTGCGCGCTGTTTTGGAGTGGGTGGCCGACGTCGATCGCTATCCGGGCGAACGCCACCAGCTCGCCGTCCGGCTGAACCCCGGCGAGGGAGTACTCTGTGCGGGGTTCGGCCTGGGCCGCCGCCGTCACGCTCGCGATGGTGCGTTCGACCTGTTCCCGGGACCTGGGTTCGAAGCTCATGTGCTCGGCGACTTGCGGATCCCCGTAGATGGCCAGAAGGGCGTCTACGTCGGCCGCGGTGAACTCTCGGAGGGTGAGCCTTGGCGAAGTGACCGTTACCGGGTACATGGACGCCGACCTTAATGGCCGGACGGTAGCGCGCTCTGCACGGGTACTCCGGCGAACTGCTCGATTGCCTGCTGAAGGTCGCTCGCGGTGGAGCCGCCGCGGAAGTTGGGGGCCAGCAGCGCCGAGTGGATGCGTCGGGCGCTGGCCACGACGCCACCGATGCGCTGCTCAACGGGCAGATCAAGGACATCGGTCAGGGCATCGGCGGCGCCGTCGAGTTCGCCCAGATGAACGCGGGCGAGCGCGAGGTCCGCCCGCGCGCCGGCCTCATCGCTGAACGACTGCTCGTCGTCATCGGCGTTCTCGTAAGCGGCGATCGCCTCTGTCGCGGTGTCGGCGGCGCGGCGTTCCTGCCCGGGCAGCCAGACTCAGGCGTCGGCGGCGTAGTAGAGCTGCCGCGGGCGTGCAAACGTCATGATGCCGCCGAACTCGTCCAGTTCGTCCCGCTGGACCCGCTCCCGCGCTTCCTCTGCCTGCGTGATCGCTTCATTGACCCGTTCGGCATGGCCGAGCACGCCCCAGACTCTCGCTGCCTGGGCTGGGAGCCAGACGGCAGATGTACTTGCGGTACGGGCGGCGTACTCGGCTCCCGCGTCGACGTAGCGGGCCGCTTCGTGGGGGTTGCCCGCCCAGTAGGCGATCATGGATTGCAGGACGCGGACCCACGTGCGCAGTCCATCGTGGCCGGCGTTCTCGGCGCATACGATCGCGGCGCGGGCCTGGGTCATGGCCGCATGCGGATTGCCCAGGTCGTGTGATGCCTTGGCCAGCATGCCCGAGATGATCCCGCTCAACAGGTACAGGTCAGCACTTTCGGTGGGTCGCTGACGGCCTTCCAAGAGCCGGAAGACCATGTCCTGAAGCTCCGCCAGGCTGCCCAGGAGGTGGGCCAGTGGCTGCCGGGGGTAGAGCTGCGCGACATGGGCGACCTCGGAGCGGATCTGCTGCAGCGTTTCAGGGCCCTTCCGCGTCAGAGTCAATGGGCTCTTGAGCACTC
This sequence comes from Nonomuraea monospora, assembly GCF_039531895.1. Classification (NCBI taxonomy): domain Bacteria; kingdom Bacillati; phylum Actinomycetota; class Actinomycetes; order Streptosporangiales; family Streptosporangiaceae; genus Nonomuraea; species Nonomuraea monospora. The sequence continues at coordinate 2,968 of NZ_BAAAQX010000053.1, read as the reverse complement.
TCTGGGGAGCGGTCACCTGGAGTGACGTCGAGGGCAGTCTGAAGACCTCTAGGCAAGCCCGGCTGGGTGGAGATTTGGCAACTCGTCGCGTACAGCGACGGCCGTTCTGTGACGATCTTGATCACCAAGACCTGATCATTAAGAATGGACGCGGGGAGTCATCGTGCTGCATCCGGTCACCAGCGACCAGGCTCGTCTGCTGCGTTTGTTGTTCCCGCACCTGGACGGGTTGGATGTCGAGCGGATCGAGGATGCGAGCGGCAGCGTCCGGATCGTGGCCTGTACCGGAACCGAGCTGGCCGTCTGCCCGCGGTGCGCCGCACCGACTGCCCGGGTGCATGACCGGTACCGGCGGTGTCTGCAGGATGTGTCATGTGGCGGGCGGCCGATCCAGGTCGCGTTAGAGGTCCGCCGGTTCGTCTGCGGCAATGGCTCCTGCCCGGTCGCGACGTTCGCCGAACAGGTCGACGGGCTGACCGCCAAGCACCAGCGCCGCACCGTGGGGCTCCGGGGCCTGCTGGAGCGGGTCGCGCTCGCGCTGGCCGGCAGCGCGGGCTCGCGTCTGGCGCGCGCGATGGGCCAGGTCGTCTCGCGTTTCACGCTGATCCGGATGATCCGGGCGCTGCCGGATCCTGAGGTCGGGCAGGTCACCGTCCTTGGAGTGGACGATTTCGCCAAGCGCAAGGGAGCCTCGTACGCGACCGTCCTGCTGGACATGGACACCCACCAGGTCATCGACGTGCTCGATGGCCGGGAGGCAGACACCTTCGCGGACTGGCTGCGTGCGCATCCGGGGATCGAGGTGATCTGCAGGGACAGGGGAGGTTCCTATGCGCTGGGCGCTCGGCAGGGCGCGCCCGATGCTCAGCAGGTGGCTGACAGGTTTCATCTGCTCCAGGACCTGGGCAAGGCGGTGGAGAAAACCGTCATCGCCCACCATGCCGCCCTGCACGACCCCGGCCCCGATCCCGACCCGGAGCACGGGAAGCCCGCGCCGACGGCGGCGCCACACCCCACTGCGCCTGGTGCAGACCTTGCGCCGCCGCCTGCCGATCCGGACGGATACCGTGACGGTGCAGGTCAGCCCCGGCGGCTGGTCGCCCGGCACACCGAGCGGTACGACGCGATCCAAGCCCTGCTGGCCAAGGGGCTGTCGCTCTCGGCCATCGGCCGCGAGCTGGGGTTGAACCGACAGACCGTAGCCCGGTTCGCCCGCGCCGAGAGCCTGGAGCAGGTGCTGTTCAAGGCCACGCACCGCGCCGGCATCCTGGACGACTTCAAGCCCTACCTCCACCAGCGGTGGAACCAAGGAGTCACCAACGCCGCCGCCCTCCATGCCGAGATCAAGGGCCGGGGCTGGCAGGGTAGCGCCGAAGCCGTCCGCGCCTACCTGCGGCAATACCGGCCCGACCCTGCCGACGCCCAGCAGCGGCCCAGACAGGCCCCCACCACCGCCGCACCGCCCAAACCCCGCCGGGTCGTCCGCTGGATCATGACCCACCCCGACCATCTGAGGGACACCGAGGCCGAACACCTCGCCAAGATCCTGGGCCGCAGTCCCGAACTGGCCGCCACCGCCGACCACGTCCGAGCCTTCGCCACCATGCTCACCAAACGCACCGGCCGCCAGCACCTGGACGACTGGCTCACCGCCGTCCGTGCCGACCCGCTCCCCGCCCTCCACTCCCTGGCCAACGGCATCCAACGCGACCACGCCGCCGTCCTGGCCGGGCTCACCCTCCCCTACTCGTCAGGCGCTGTCGAGGGCACCATATGCAAGATCAAATTCTGGAAACGGCTCATGTTCGGCCGGGCCAACCTCGACCTGCTCCGGAAGATGGCACTCCACAACTGAGTCACCGATCGTGACCGCTCCCCAGAGAGTGCTCAAGAGCCCATTGACTCTGACGCGGAAGGGAATCGAGTCCGTCGCCCGGGTTCGGGCCTGGGCGATCCGGTGTTCCGTCGTCAAGGCGGCACCCACCAGGATGCCTGTGCCGACCGCTACCGTGGCCAGGCCGACGACGTCGCTGACCACCACGGCGAGCACCACCGCGATCAGCATCGCGCCGACGTGCAGCGACTGGTCGATCAGGTAGGGCGCCTCCGACCAGTCATGGCACTTCTTAATGTGGATCAGCTGGCGCACGATCCAGCGGCGATCGATGACCGCATGCGTACTGGCCGACACCATGAGTGCGGTCGCCATGCTGATGAGTTCCAACGGCACTGCCACGCACACCACCGCCAAGGCGGCCGCCTGCGTAACGGTGTAGCCGACGACGTGACGTAAACAGGCGCCCCAACCGGTCCACGGAGACATGCCCGCAGCCAGTTGCTCTGAATCCGGAACACTTTTCGCGGCAGCGACGGCGTTGCTCTGCACGACATGATCGCCGAGCTGGTGGCCCGCATACAGGGCGGCGAACATGATCGAGGCGATCGTAGCCGCGGTGGGCACTCGACACGGCGTTTTCCTTCGTCTGTGTTCGATTGAACGGCTGCGGCTGCCGGGCATGCGAGTCTTTCAATGGAGGCGACCACCCGCTGATTTCACCAGGCAGGACGTGGCCCGCCACGCGCTAGCGGTCGGGGCGATCGACACGGGTAGCGACGCGATCCCGGCCTGGGCGGCCGTGCTCGGGCGGCCGGACCGGGACGGGGGCGGTCCTGCTGGACCCCGTCCCGGCTGATGTCCGCTGACGGCGCGGGCCGAGCACCACGAGAGATCCACCGGGCTCGTGAGTCAGCGTTCCTTATCGAGCGCTGATGCCTTGATTCGTGACTTCATACCGGTGGGGAGAAAACTCCCCACCGGTATGGCTGGCTGACGATCAGGCCTTGAGCCAGCTCATCATCGGACGGAGCTTGGCGCCGGTCTTCTCGATCGGGTTCTCGGCCAGCTCCTCGCGGAAGCGCGTGAACTCCTTCTGGCCGCTGTCGAACTCCTCGACGAGCTGCCGGGCGA
>NZ_BAAAQX010000052.1:0-83110 GCF_039531895.1 Nonomuraea monospora | reverse complement strand
ACCCCGCCCGACCTGCCCGGCCCCGCCTGGATCAACAAGCCCAAGACCAACGAACCGAAGGACGCCACAGAGAAGACGACACAGAATTAGCCCAGCTCAACTGCCTTGATCAAATTGACAGGTTCCGTACCGAACGATCGCGTTGCCGCCGTTCCAGATGGACATGCATTCCCGACAGGTGCAGTCATGCCCTTGTGGCGCCCGTTCCCGCAAGGCGTCGGCGACGGGTAAAGGCAACCCGCTGTATGGGACCGGCTGTAGCGCCTCACCCCTCTTGCCCATCAGCACCCACCCATGCACGCTCGATCGGTGGACACTCCTTCAGATTCCGACCTGCGGCACCTCGCAGATCTCCTCGATCTGCTCCCGGGCCCCGACGAGAAGCGATTCTGGCGCGATGTCAACGCACGAGGGGACTCGGGCGAACTGCCCATGGCGTCCATACAGTTGCTCAGGCTGCTTGTGTTCGCCATGCCGGCACTGCGCAAGGCCAGCCCGACGCCCGGCGAGATCAGGCGGCTCATACACGCCCTCTTGATCGCCTTCGGCGGCGACCCCCGCCGGCTTCCTGAGGTCATCGGCGCAGAGCTCCCGTTCGTCACCGGCGGCCAGCCTGCGGTCATTGGCCGACTCTGGCTCGACGACCTGATCGCGACAAGCTGGCGTCTGTACGTTCGCCATCACGGGGACTCCGAGGAGCGCCTACGCTCCTGGCCTGACCCTCAATGGTGGGTCCGCAACCGGCGAGTGGGAAGCTAGAGAACAGCCGCGTTCCGCAGCACCTACCCGTCTATCGCCGGCGGCTTGCACGCGACGAATGTCTTCACGCCTGGGACTGAGTAGGCGTAACCCTGCTCGTGGAGGCAAGTGAGTAACGATCGCGCTCCCCCGTTTTCACGGACATACTCCCCCAGCAGGTGCGGACACAGCCTCGTGGCGCCTGATCCTGCAGAGGCGCTACAGGATGCGGTGGCGGACGCTGTCAACGACGGCCGATACGCCGACACCAGGAAGCCGACCGGCGTCAGAGGTTCCAGCGCTACGACACCACATCGTGTCGCGGCTACCGATCGTGCTCGGATGAAAGGTGACCGGGCTCCACCACGGGCACAAGGTCGTGCTTGACGAACTCGGCGAGCGGATCGCAGAGATCCAGACTCCCGTGTCCGATCTTCACCCGCGTCCCAAGAAGGGGGTCTGACCTGGGTGGGCGGTACTGGGTTCGAACCAGTGACCCCTCGCTTGTAAGGCTCGCCAGGAGAAGGTGGGATCTCGGATGATTCGAGGTCTCACCTCGGCGAACGCTCCACCCGAATCCCCCGCCGTCCGTGCTCGTCCCAGGCCGTTGTCACCTAGATAGTCACTCAGCGGGGACGGTTCTGCCGTGCTCCAGGTAGATGGTCTCGCCCTGCTCACGGGCGATGACAGCCGCCTTGAGACGACGGGCAAGACGCTCGATCATCAGGCCGTCCAGCTCGTCAACACGACGGAACAAATAGGCGCTCAGCTCTTTGTCGGCGAACCTGATCTGCTTGATCTCCTCGTCGTCCAGGATGCCGCCATCGAACACGAACAGGACCTTGTCGCCCTCCTGCGGGAGAGGTGCCCAATCGGCCACGAGAAGACGGCCGATGGTCGGCTGGATGCCCAGCTCTTCGCTTACCTCCCGGACGCAAGCCTCATAAGGAGTCTCCCCCGGCTCGACGTACCCGCCTGGGATGTCCAGATACGGTTTGTACGTGGGCCGGACGAGCAGCACACGCCCGCCGTCATCGAAGAACAGCACTCCAGCGGCAGCGCGGGCCTGAGCGAACCGCGCGGCCTCCTGATCGTTCACGGCCTCGACCTTACGCCACAAGGCCAGCTCTCACACGATGTTCAGACGCCGGGCGAGCGAGGCGAGTTGGAAGCCGGGCTTGCCTTTCTGCCTCCTGATCCAAGACATCGTGAGCTGGCGGCTGAGGTAGTGATGGCGTACTTGCTCGGGCGCGATGGCCTCAGCCTCCAGCAGCGCCGTCAGGGCATCGTCGGTACGGTTCCGCAAGCTGTAGGCGTGCGCCACGGCGAGACCATGGCGAGCGCGACGCTCGATCGGAAGCCCGCTGGTATCCAATCTCGGCCCGACATTCACGGCGACTTGGGTGTCTCCCAGTTCGATCGCCGTCGCCACCTCGTGGATGCGGACGTTCGTCGGCCCGAAGGCCGTCCACACGTAGTTGGCGTCCCTGCCCAGCCGCGCCGCCGACTCCCACGCCTCGGCGAGGAACGCACGCGTCGCTTCCCGGTCCTCGTCTCGCGCTGCCGCCATCGCCCCGGCGAGGTACAGCGTCCCGTACACCGACAGCAGTTCAGGCGTGGCGAGCGGAAGGCCGGGAGACAGCAGTTCGGCGGCGTCCACGGTGAGCTGCTTGGCTGCCGCGTACCGGCCGTTGGCCAGCAATGCGTGCGTGACACAGCGCAGCAATGAGGCCGTGATGAGCTGATCGCCGGATTCCCGCGCGAAGGTCAGGCCCCGCTCGGCAGCGATCCATGCGAGATCAGCCTCGCCCACCTTGGTCAGGATGCTGGCAGCAGCGTGATACACCTGCCCGAGCACGCCCAGCGCTGACAGGCGCGTATCGCCCGCACCGACACGTGCCGCGTGGTGAGCTTCGCCGATCAGCCCCGGAAGAACCCGTATGGCATAGCTGTACTTGGCTCCCTGGTACGCCCGCCACACTTCGTCAATGGCGCTCGTCAACGCGGTCAGGCTCGGCGGCTCCGCGTTGACGATCAACTCGGCCATCGGGGAAAGCTGCCGATAGTCGGTGATCGCCGCCCGCAGTGCGGGAATCGTCCGATCGCCGCTTTCATCCGTCCACTCGAACAACTGCGGCTCAGCCAGCAGATCACCGAGAGACACGTCCAAGGCGTTCGCCAATGACTTGATGACCGACAGCCGGTCCAAGGTGATGCGATCGTTCTCGGCCTTGCTCAGCCAATCAGTGGTCCGTCCCACCAACCCGGCCAGAACGTCTTGGGACATTCCTCGTCGTCGCCGGTACCAGGCCACTCGCTGGCCGATGGACAGGTTGCTCGTCATTCCCCGCATGCCCTCATCCTGAGCGGACGCCTACGACGGACCCCGGAATTTCTTTCCGGCCTAGCAGCTCAGCCCACACATACCGTCACGCTACGTCATCTCCGCACGTGATGGGAGTCCGCTCATGCAACCGCCGACCCGACCTCTTACGGCCGAGGAACACGCCGCCGCCGCCCTGGCGAACGCTCTCGCCTCTCAAAACGTCTCCGTAGACGTGCACGACGGCTACGGCCTGGCCCTGGTGTCCGTCTGGGTCGGACTGGTGGTCTGGTGTCACGGTGGGCGGTACTGGTGGCGATCGGCGTGGGATGCGCGGCGCCAGCGAGTCATCTACGCCTGGCATCCGTTCATCGACCCTGCTCGGGCCGCCGACCGCATCGCACTGCGCTACGCCCAGCTGCGGAAGGCTCACCCGTTCCCTACGCAGGTCACCGGAGCGCCGCCGTGCGCGTGACCTTGGAGCAGTTGATCAGAGCCTACCCGGCATGGCGGATCCAGGACCTGGCCGGAGGCTGGGTGGCCATGCGCAGGAGCCCGGTTCCTGACGCAAGCAGCCTGTCCAACGTCCGTTGCGGGGAGACGTTGACCGAACTGGCCGCGAACCTGGAGGCGGAGACCCGGCTGAAGTAACTCCTGCACCTCATCCGGACACCACCGCAGGCAGCAACCCGGGCGAATCGATGGCAACCCGACCCGGAGCACAGGGCCTTCAGGCCCGAGCACCGGAAGCGGGGCGGCAGGCTCTTGCATGCTCATCGCACGATACTCATCGGCGGGGCCGGCGGCCCGCGTGCGGTGGCGGGCGCGAACGGCCCCCAGGCCGCACGCGCAAGCCCGCCAGACCGCTAAGCGGGCGGGCGGCCCCGTGGCGAGCGCAGCGAGCCCTTGAACCAGTAAAGAAACTCTGAGCCAGTTCAACGAACCGCATGCCGTCTAGATCACGAGGTCAATGCCGTTGCCGCTGAGTTCCTGCTGCGTCAGAGCGGCTTCGGCGTCGTCGGCAAGCTCGCGGTGGTAGCCGATCTCGTAGCGGTTGGCGGGGGCCTTGACCTCGGTGACCTCGATGGGGTGGCCGTTGGGGTGGGCCATGGTGCGGCGGATGAGCAGAACGGCCTCGGCGTAGTCCATGCCGAGCACGACGCGTTCGTCTTCGTAAGCGATGCGGGCGCTGGTGAGGGTCATCCAGCGGACCGGGCCGTGCTCGCGAACGAGGGACTGGTAGAAGAAGGCGGGACGCTTGCGATATTGAGCGTGACGCTTGGGATCGTCCCAGTCGGGAAGCATGTCGGCGTTGGTGTAGGAGTTGATCTCCAGGCGGGCTGATGCCCCATGGATGACGGCGGTGTGGCCCCGGTGCCACATGCTGCGGCGGTGGATGATCGGGTGGCCGGGGCGGACGCTGAGCATGATCGCGATGTCGCGGTTGGCGGTGATCTTCTCGCCGGTGAACAGCGGAGCGTCAGGATCGGCGTCGCGCAGGGCGAGGTCCCAGCCGAACTCTTGCACGTCGGGGTGGTTGCCGGGAGCAGCGAGGTCGGGCCGGTCCCGGTCGGTGATCATGATGGCGCGGCGTTCGGGCATGGGGCGGACGAACGAGCCGCGTCCGCGCATGACGTAGGCCAGTCCTTCGGAGACCAGGGTGTCGATGGCCTTGCGGACGGTGGGGCGGGAGACGTCGTAGGTGCGGACGAGTTCAGGCTCACTGGGCAGTGCGCCGCCGGGTGCGTAGCGGCCGTCCAGGATGGCGGCCCGTAGGTCGGTGGCGATGACGCGCCAGCGGGCGTCCTTGTCCTCGATGCTGCTCTGCATGCTGCGCCTTCCTTGGTAAAACTTTCAAGACTACTTGTACTACAGGTTGACGTACGTCGCCATGTCTGTCAACATGTAGTACAGGATGTCAAACAAGGAGGTGGTGCCCTTTGAGCAAGACGGAACGGCACGATGATCAGCCGTTCGGCGGCGAGTGGCTGGCCGATCTCGCCCGCCTGGTCAACGCGCCCGGCTATGAGCGGTGGCGCTCCATGGTCGCCGCGACCGGCGGCTGCTCCCACCCGGTGCACCTGACCGGACAATCCATGATCGTGAATGCAGGTACCGGCGAGGTCCTGCACAGCTACACCACGGACTGCGAACCATCCGGGCATCTCCTGGTGGCCTGCGGCAACCGGCGGGCCTCGGTCTGCCCGGCCTGCTCCCAGACCTACCAGGCCGACACCTTCCACCTGATTCGGGCTGGCCTGTCCGGCGGCAAGGGCGTCCCCGAGACGGTCAGCGCACACCCCCGCGCGTTCGTCACCCTGACCGCACCCTCCTTCGGCTCCGTCCACTCCCATCGCAACGGCCGCGCCTGCCGTCCCCGCAAGCACGACACCCACTGCGAGCACGGGCGGGCGATCGGCTGCCACCTACGGCACGAACCCCACGACGAACGACTCGGCCAACCCCTCTGCCCCGGCTGCTACGACTACCCCGGCGCGGTGCTCTGGCAAGCCCACGCGGGCGCACTGTGGCACCGCTTCACCCTCTTCCTGCGGCAAGAACTCGCCCACCAGACGGGGATGAGCCGCCGCACCTTCGCCGAACACGTGAAGGTGTCCTTCGCCAAGGTCGCCGAGTACCAGCGGCGCGGCCTGATCCACTTCCACGCCATCATCCGACTCGACGGCCCTGACGGACCGGACCAACCGCCACCCGACTGGGCCGACCACCACCTGCTCACTCAAGCTGTCCCGCCCGCCGTTCGTCAGGTCACCGTCGCCACCCCCGCGAGCGATCTCGGCCGGTGGACCCTCGCCTGGGGCGATCAGCTCGACATCCGCCCCATCCTGTTCGACCCCGACGCCGACGGGCTCAGCGAACGCGCCGTCGCCTCCTACATCGCCAAGTACGCCACCAAGGGTGCCGAAGCCTCCGGCACCGTCGATTACCGCCTGTCCTGCCGGGCCTGCGCCGGACGCGGACGACTGCACCTGATGACCGTCTGCGGGCACTGCCACGGCAGCGGCCTCAAGCCCGGCCTCAGCCTGGACGCCCTGCCCGTCACTGACCATGCCCGCCGCATGATCCGTACCTGCTGGGACCTCGGCGCTCGTCCCGAGTTCCGGGCACTTCGCCTCCGCCCGTGGGCGCACATGCTCGGTTTCCGGGGCCACTTCTCCAGCAAGAGCCGCGCCTACTCGCTTAATCTCACCGACCTGCGCAACGCCCGCGCCGCCCACCGCGCCGCCGAAGCCCGTGACCGCCACGGCCTGCCCGCCCTCGGCGACGCCACCACCCTCGTCCTGGGCCACTGGCGGTTCGCCGGAATCGGCCACACCCCCGGCGAAGCGATCATGGCCGAACACATTCGCCAGAACGTCGCGACCGCCCGTCACATTGCGGCCCAGCGCGCCGCTGAATGACCCCACCTCTACCCGCCCACGAGCGGCGGCTCTACCGCGTCTGCGACGCCATGCATCTGCTCAGCCTCAGCCGCAGCGCGATCTACGAACTCCTCCGCTCCGGGCGGCTGCGCTCCGTCACGCAGGGGCGCACCCGGCTCATCCCCGCCTCAGCCATAGAGGACTACATCGCCCTACTCGAACAGGAGGCTTCATGACCGAACGACGCAGCCGAGGAGACGGCGGCCTGCACTGGGACGAGCAGCGGCAACGCTGGATCGCCTCGGTGACGGTCGGCTACACCCCGGCGGGCAAGCGCATCGTCAAGAAGGCCAGCGGCAAGACCAAGACCGAAGCCAAGGCCAAACTCAAAGAGATCATTCGCGACTACGAGGACGGCCTCGCCATCGCGCCGACCAACTACACCGTGGCCGACGCGGTGCGCTACTGGCTGGAGCACGGCCTCGGCGCACGGTCGGACGCCACGGTCAAGATGTACAACACCTACGCCAGCAAGCATGTGATCCCTGCTCTCGGGGCTCGCAAGCTACGCGATCTGTCCGTGGAGGACGTAGACAAGTGGCTCGCTGGCAAGACCAGCGAGTTGGGCACCCGATCGCTCAAGCTGATCCACGACATCCTCAACCGGTCGGTCAAGAGCGCGATGCGCCGAGACAAGGTGAAGCGGAACGTCGTGGATCTCTGCGACATCCCAGAGGGACGGGCCGGTCGTCCCTCCAAGGCCCTGACGCTGGCCCAAGCTCTCGCCGTCCTCACACAGGCGGAACAGGGCGGCGAGCGCATGCGAGCCTACATCGTCCTCTCCCTGCTGATCGGTGCTCGCACGGAGGAGTTGAGGGCGCTCCTCTGGTCGCACGTCGTGGCGTACGACCAGGCCCGTACCGCGTGGCTACCGGTCGCGCAGGTGGGCTGGGAGCACGACGAGTTCGCGGTCTACGTCTGGCGGTCCGTCCGGCAGAAGGGTGACACCAAGACCGTCAGGTCCCGGCGGTCGCTCAAGCTGCCCCAGCGCTGCGTGGCCGCGCTGCGACTGCTCAAGGATGCCCAGGACATCGCGCAGGAGAAGGCGGGAGACCGCTGGAAGGCCATGGATCTCGTGTTCTGCACACGCACGGGCACTCCCGTCACGGCGCACAACGTACGGCGCGACTTCCGGAAGGTCGTGGAGGCGGCCGGACTCACCGGACGGGAGTGGTCGCCTCGCGAACTGCGGCACAGCTTTGTGTCCGTGCTGTCGGACTCCGGCGTCGCGATCGAAGACATCTCGCGCCTGGTCGGCCACTCCAACACGGTGGTCACCGAGACGGTCTACCGGCACCAGATCAGGCCCGTGATCATGCAAGGAGCTGCGGCGATGGACAAGATCTTCGGGAGCTAGTCACTCACTTAGTCACTCAGACGCAGTTTCCAAGATCGCAGACTGGACGTCCTTGCTGGTGGGCGGTACTGGGTTCGAACCAGTGACCCCTCGCTTGTAAGGCGAGTGCTCTACCGCTGAGCTAACCGCCCCTGATCGGCACTACACCTTACGACACCAACGGCCCCGATCGCACATCCACCGCCCACCCGGGCCCCAGCTCAGGTCGGCCTGCCGCGCGCCAGCCCAGCAGGGACGCGCCGAGCATGCCTGCGTCCACGCCCAGGGCGGCCGGGACGAGTGGGGGTGCTTCGCGGAAGGCGAGGCGGTTGATGAGGCGGGTGCGTACGGGGTCGAAGAGGGCGGGGCCGGCTTCGGCGAGGCCGCCGCCGAGGACGATGACCGAGGGGTCGAGCAGCAGTGTGTACGTGGCCAGGGCCAGCGAGAGGGCCTCGACGGCTTCGTCCCAGACCTCTATGGCGATGGGGTCGTCCGAGGAGACGACCTGTTCGGCCTTGACGCCCTCCACGCCGGCGCGCTGGCTGTAGCGGCGGCCGACCGAGGCGGCCGAGGCGTACGTCTCCAGGCAGCCGAACTGGCCGCACGCGCACTGCTCGCCGTCCGGGAAGACCGGGGTGTGGCCGATCTCGCCGGCCCAGCCCGAGGAGCCGCCGTACGGTTCGCCGCGGATGATGGAGGCGCCGGCGATGCCTGTGCCGATGGGGAGGAAAAGGAAGTCCGTGAGGCCGCGGCCGGCGCCGAGGGTGCTCTCCGCCAGGCCGCCCGTGCGGACGTCGTGGCCGAGTATGACCGGGATGTCCAGGGTGGTGAAGCTGGTGGCCGGGACGTCGCGCCAGCCGAGGTTCGCCGCGTAGACGGCCGTGCTGTCCGTCACCAGGCCGGGGACGGCGAGGCCGACGCCGGCCGGGTTGCCGTCGCCTGAGGCGGCCAGGTGGCTGATGAAGTCGGAGATCGCCGCCACGACCGCTTCCGGGCCCTCGGCTCGGGGGGTCGGGCGCCGCTCGCTCAGCAGCACCGCGCCGGACTCGCTGACCAGGCCGCCCTTCATGGACGTGCCACCGACATCGAGCGCGACGACGAACGAACTCATAGCGGACACGGAAGGAGACGATAGCGCAGCTCAGTAAATGTGCGGAAAGGGGTGGGGAGGTCTGGAGCGTGGGGATGGATGGTGGGTGGCTGTGTCGCCTTGATGTCCCGTGTGTGGTGGCTGCATGGGGGTCGCATCGACGCGTGGACACCTGGGCGCCGGGGGCGGGGTGCTGGGCTGAGGGCGTGGGGCTGGGAGCCTGGCCGCTTGAGGGCTGGGGCTGAGGGCTGGGGCTGGAGCTGAGGGCTGGAGCTGAGGGTTGGGGCTGGGGCTGGGGCTGGGCGCTGGGGGCTGGGGGCCTTAAGATCGCGCCTCTCCCTGTGTCTCCCAGCAAAACCGCCCCACGCCCTCTGCGGCGGCTCAGGTCCAGACCGGCTCCAGGGCCGGTCCAGGCCCGCTCCCGACCAGATCCCGTACGGGCCAAGACTCGATCCAGGTTCGGCGCAGGGCTGATCCAGAGTCGGCGCACAGCCGGTCCAGATTCAGTCCGGGTCCAGTCCAGGGCCGATCCAGGACAGGCATGGACGACGGCGCCCCAAGCGCTCACACGCCCCCAGACCCCCCGTGAGCCCCCGGGGCAGGACGGAAGACCCCATGGAACCCCGCGAGCCCCGCATCAGGCTCACAGAGCGACTCAGGCCCGTCCCAGCACCCGGTTGAGCGCCGCCTCGACCTCAGCCGACAGCCCAGGCGGCGGTGCCACCGGAGCCGGGTCCAGGGTCTCGGACGTGCGCGCCAGCCACACCGCCCCGCAGGACCGGCACTCCACCTCGCCCAGCCGGCAGATGAGCGCCGTGGACCCGCAGGTGGAGCAGGAGTCGAGGTCGAGGTCGTGCAGCCGTTGACAGTCCGGGCAGATCAGCACCTGGGACTCGTTGCGCACCCCGCGCTGCCACGGGCTGGCGCCGCGCACCGGGTCCGTCTGCCGGGCCCCGCAGCGGTAGCAGGGCATCCTTCCCTCCGAAAGTCACGAGGAACGAAGTCATGAAATATCGGCGAGTGCCTTGATGTAGTCGGCGACGTCGCGTGCGGAGGAGATCGGATTGACCACCGACCACCGGATCACGCCCTCGCCGTCGATGATGAAGGTCCCCCGCTGAGCGAGCCCCTTCGCCTCATCGAACACACCGTACGCCTGCGCGACCTGTCCGTGTGGCCAGAAATCAGAGAGCAGGGAGAACGTGTAACCCTCGCGATCCGCCCAGGCACGATGCGTGAAGACGGAGTCGACGGAGACGGTCAGCAGCCGCGCGCCCTCGATCGGTTGATCGCGCAGGGCGGACAGCTCGCTGGAACAGGTCCCGCTGAACGCCAGCGGGTAGAAGACCAGCACGACCTTCTCGCCCCGGAGCCGTGACAGGCTCACCGGGGTGCCGTGCTGGTCCTGCAGCTCGAAATCCGGAGCCAGGGCGCCGACCTCGGCAGGATGTGCGTTCACAGCCATCATCCTGCCGTACGGCAGGCGCTCAGGCTCCCTACCTCTTGCCCTTCGGCGGGACGAGCCTGGTCCCGGACCAGTCGGGTGCGGCCGAGATGCTGCTCGTCTGCGAGAGGCCAGCCGTCGTGGAGTCCTCCCCGATGTCGCTCGGCTCCACGTGGCCCTCGCGCCCCGCTTTGGGAGTCAGCAGCCAGATCTGGCCACCATCGGCGAGTGCTCGCATGGCGTTGGTGAGAGCGTCGAAGAGGTCCCCGTCGCCGTCGCGCCACCACAGCAGCACGACGTCCACGACGTCGTAACTGTCCTCGTCCAGCAGCTCGTTGCCGGTCAGGTCCTCGATGGACTCGCGAAGCTCGTCGTCGACGTCCTCGTCCCAACCGATCTCCTGCACCACCTGACCCGACTTGAGGCCGAGTCGTTCGGCCAGGCCGCGCTCGCCCTGCGCCTGACCCGCGGTCGCGCTCACGTTTATCCCTCCTGCTTGAGTGGCCCCGCTTATGCGGTTTATCGCTTCGGCACAGTCCACACGCTGTGACCCTCAGTCGTCAACGGTCGCCACGGGTACGGCCGTAGTCGGTCAGAATCAATCAGACAAAAACGACAGGCGAACCTGGCGTTGCCGGTTGTCGACGTTCAGATCGATCAACGCGACCGACTGCCACGTGCCCAGCGCCATTCGCCCGCCCAGTACGGGGATGGTCGCGTACGGCGGGATCAGCGCGGGCATCACGTGTGACCTGCCGTGCCCCTTCGATCCGTGGGCATGACGCCAGCGGTCGTCGGCCGGCAGCAGGTCGCCCAGGGCCGCCAGCAGGTCGTCGTCGCTGCCCGACCCCAGCTCGAGCAGCGCGATGCCCGCCGTCGCATGCGGCACGAAGACGTGCAGCAGCCCGTCCTCACCCTGGGCACGGACGAAATCGGCGCATTCGGCCGTGATGTCGTGCACCGTCTCTCGCGAACCCGTGGTCACGGAGATGATTTCAGATCTCACACGGAAATCCTACTTAGGCACGACCACGGCATCGGGGCCGGGAAACACCAGCCCAGTGTGGCCGTCGTCGAACCGCACCACGTACGGAGGCCCGCCGTTCGTGCCCTGCACCTCCGTGATTACGCCGCCCCGGTCCCTTTCGCCAACGGTATTCCCGTGCATCAGGAGCCGGTCGCCAACCGTCGCATTCATACCTCCCACATTGGTACGCCGATAGCCGGACGAAAAGAGCGATTCCGAAGTTTTGCCGTGGGCGGCGGGGGAGCTCAAATGATGACCAGATCGTTACCCGACACGGGGGCCAGGGCGTGCGCGGAGGCGCCCCGCGAGGGCGCCCCGCCACCGCATGGCAACGCTACGTGAGGACGCGACGCGGCACTGAAGGTGTGGACGCCGCCCAGGACCGGCCGCCCAGGACCGGCCGCACAGTACTGGAGGAGAGGACGCAGGCGCGGAGGGCGAAAACGATCAAGGCGCAAGGCGGACGAAGGACGTGTCATAGGTGACGTGTTACCAGGGCGGCCCAGGCTCCCCGCGACGCGCCACTTCAGGCCCACACCACTCCCCCTCCACCCACGACGGCTAGACTCGCCCGCCGCGAGTGACAAGCCTCCCTCCGGGGAGGCTAGGAGCTACCGAGGGACGCATCCCGGGCGCATCATGGATTCGAGCGAAATTTCGTCCGTTTTCCTGTCTTGTTAAATTGCTCCCGCGATGTAACCTTTGGTACCGATTCGTCCTACCATCGGTGGTCTAGGCCATCGTAGATGGCCCTGCCAGCAGGGACACTCTGGTTACCGGCCAGTAGAGATGCGTTTTCTACGGCTAGCGACCAGGATGGAAGGCGACCCAAGACCAGACATCAGTCCATCTCGGAAGGCGAGACCCAGTGGCTTCCGGACGCCAGCGATTCTCGATCATCAGCGACGGCCTACCCAGCCAGCTGCCTGATGTCGACCCCAGCGAGACCAACGAGTGGCTCGAGTCTCTCGACAACGTCGTCAAGACCGAAGGCCGCACCAGAGCCCGCTACCTCATGCTCCGCATGCTCGAGCGCGCCCGCGAGCACCAGGTCGGCGTGCCGGGCCTGCGCAGCACCGACTACATCAACACGATCCCGCCGGAGCGCGAGCCCTGGTTCCCGGGTGACGAGCACGTCGAGCGCCGCATCCGCGCCTATATCCGCTGGAACGCGGCCGTCATGGTGTCCAGGGCCAACGCCCGCACCAACGTGGGTGGTCACATCGCCACCTACGCCTCGGCCGCCTCCCTGTACGAGGTGGGCTTCAACCACTTCTTCCGCGGCAAGGACCACGGCGAGTCGGGCGACCAGGTCTTCTTCCAGGGGCACGCGGCGCCGGGCATCTACGCCCGCGCCTTCCTCGAGGGCCGGCTCAACGAGGCGCAGCTCGACGCGTTCCGCCAGGAGCTGTCGCACGGCTTCCACGGCCTGCCCTCCTACCCGCACCCGCGCCTGATGCCGGACTTCTGGGAGTTCCCGACGGTCTCGATGGGCCTGGGCCCGATCGGCGCGATCTACCAGGCGCGGTTCAACCGCTACCTGCTCAACCGCGAGATCAAGGACACCAGCCGCAGCCACGTGTGGGCGTTCCTGGGCGACGGCGAGATGGACGAGCCGGAGTCGCTCGGCGCGATCGGCCTGGCCGCGCGCGAGGAGCTCGACAACCTCACGTTCGTGATCAACTGCAACCTGCAGCGGCTCGACGGCCCGGTACGCGGCAACGGCAAGATCATTCAGGAGCTGGAGTCGTACTTCCGCGGCGCCGGCTGGAACGTCATCAAGGTCGTCTGGGGCCGCGACTGGGACCCGCTCCTGGCGGCCGACGTCGACGGCGTGCTGGTCAACCAGATGAACACCACGCCCGACGGCCAGTTCCAGACCTACTCGGTCGAGACCGGCGGCTACATCCGCGACAACTTCTTCGGCTCCGACCCGCGCCTGCGCAAGATGGTCGAGCACCTCACCGACGACGACATCCGCAAGCTGTCGCGCGGCGGCCACGACTACCGCAAGGTGTACGCGGCGTTCAAGGCGGCCCGCGAGCACGTCGGCCAGCCGACGGTGATCCTCGCCCAGACCATCAAGGGCTGGACGCTGGGCAAGGACTTCGAGGCGCGCAACGCCACCCACCAGATGAAGAAGCTCACCAAGGCCGAGCTGAAGGAGTTCAGGGACCGGCTCTACCTGCCGATCCCCGACTCGGCCCTGGAGGGCGACCTGCCCCCGTACTTCCACCCGGGCGAGAACGACCCCGAGATCCAGTACATGAAGGAGCGCCGCGCGGCGCTCGGCGGCGTGCTGCCCAAGCGGGTCGTGCGCGCCAAGCCGCTGCAGCTTCCCGGCGACGAGGTCTACAAGCAGTTCTCCAAGGGCTCGGGCAAGCAGCAGGTGGCCACCACCATGGCCTTCGTCCGGCTGCTGAAGGACCTCATGCGCGACAAGGAGATCGGCAAGCGGTTCGTGCCGATCATCCCCGACGAGGCGCGCACGTTCGGCATGGACGCCATGTTCCCGAGCGCGAAGATCTACTCGCCGCACGGCCAGACGTACGAGGCCGTCGACCGCGAGCTGCTGCTGTCGTACAAGGAGTCGACCGTCGGTCAGATCCTGCACGAGGGCATCAACGAGGCCGGGTCGATGGCGTCCACGACCGCGGCCGGCACGTCGTACGCCACGCACGGCGAGCACATGATCCCGATCTACATCTTCTACTCGATGTTCGGCTGGCAGCGCACCGGCGACCAGATGTGGCAGATGGCCGACCAGATGACGCGCGGCTTCCTGCTGGGCGCCACGGCCGGCCGCACCACGCTGAACGGCGAGGGCCTGCAGCACGAGGACGGCCACACGCCGCTCATCGCCTCGACGAACCCGGCCGCCGTCTCCTACGACCCGTCCTGGGCCTACGAGACCGCCTACATCGTCAAGGACGGCCTGCGCCGCATGTACGGCGAGGAGCAGGAGAACGTCTTCTACTACCTCACCGTCTACAACGAGCCCTACGTCCAGCCCGCCGAGCCGGCGAACCTCGACGTGCAGGGCCTGCTCAAGGGCCTGTACAAGTTCGCCGACGCGCCGCAGACGCAGGGCCCGAAGGCCAACATCCTGTCCTCCGGCGTGGCGGGCCCGTGGGCGATGGAGGCGCAGCGGCTGCTGGCCGAAGACTGGGGCGTGTCGGCCGACGTGTGGTCGGCGACGTCGTGGTCGGAGCTGCGCCGCGACGCGCTGGCGTGCGACGAGCACAACCTGCTCAACCCGGACGCCGAGCGCCGCGTCCCCTACGTCACCCAGGTCCTCTCGCAGGCCCAGGGCCCGTTCGTGGGCGTCAGCGACTACATGAAGGCCGTCCAGGACCAGATCGCGCAGTGGGTGCCGGGTGACTGGTCCTCGCTGGGCACCGACGGGTTCGGCCTGTCCGACACCCGCTCGGCGCTGCGCCGCCACTTCCACGTGGACGCCGCCTCGATCACGCTGGCCGTGCTGACCAGCCTGGTCAAGCGGGGCGAGCTCGACGGCGAGGTGCTGCGCGAGGCGATCGCCAAGTACCACCTGAAGAACGGCGTCACCGAGGCCGGCGGCGCGGAGAGCAACGACACCCAGTCCATGGGCGTCTGAGTCATCCAGAAGGGGCGCTCCCGCGAACATCTTTCGCGGGAGCCCCGTCATATCCGGCCGTCCGCGCCGTTTGGCCTAGTGAGGCGGCACGTTCAGGAGGGGTACGTGCCGCCTCACCCTGGTTTGGTGCACGGTCACGTATTGTGGGCACTACTTCCCCCTGAGATATGTGAGGGGAAGTACGTCATGCGTCGCGTCACAGCCGCCGCCCTGCTCCTGGCGGCCGCCGGTTGCTCCACAGTGCCCGCCGAGCCCGCTTCGGGGCCCTCGGCCGAGTCCACTGCCGCCTCCGACAAGGTCGCCTGGGGTGCCTGCACGGACATCAAGCGCCCCGACGGCGAGCCGCCCGCCCGCCAGGACGCCTCGGTGCGGTGCGGCAAGCTCGCGGTGCCCCTCGACTACGCCGAGCCCGATGGCGAGAAACTGGACCTGGCGCTGATCAAGCTGCCCGCCACGGGCAAGAACAAGCTGGGCTCCGTGGTGTTCAACTTCGGCGGCCCCGGCGCGTCCGGCGTCGACACGCTCGACCAGGCGGCCAAGGCGCTCACGGCGCTGCGCGCCCGCTACGACCTGATCAGCTTCGACCCGCGCGGCGTCGAGCGCAGCTCCGGCGTGCGCTGCGGCGACGGCGCAGAGATGGACAAGTTCGTCTCGCTCGACACGCTGCCGCCGGACGACGAGACCGACAGGCAGGTCTCGGCGGCCAACAAGCGCTTCGCCGCGCTCTGCCAGGAGAAGTCCGGCAAGATCCTGCCCCACGTCGGCACCGTGAACGCCGCCCGCGACATGGACCGCATCCGCGACGCCGTGGGCGACCCCAAGCTCAACTACGTCGGCATGTCGTACGGCACGCAGCTCGGCGGCGTCTACGCCACCCTGTTCCCCAAGAACGTGGGCCGCATGGTGCTCGACGCGCCGCTCGACCCGACGGTCACGTTCGAGCAGCGCACGCTGGCGCAGACCCGCGGCTTCCAGAAGGCGTACGAGAGCTTCCTGCGCTCCTGCGTGAAGGAGACCTGCGCGATCGGCAAGGACCAGGCCACCGCCAACACCAACGTCGAGAACCTGCTCAACCAGCTCACCGCGCAGCCGCTGAAGGTCGGCAACCGCCAGCTCACCCAGGGCCTGGCCTCCACGGGCGTGGCCGCCGCGCTGTACTCGGAGCTGACCTGGCCGTTCCTGGAGGAGGCGCTGGGCGCGGCGCTGAAGGGCGACGGCGAGGCGCTGCTGTACCTGGCCGACTCCTACACCGGGCGCAGCCCCGACGGCTCCTACTCCACGCAGATGACCAGCTTCCCTGCCATCACCTGCGTCGACACCGCCGAACGGCCCGACGAGGCGACGCTGCGGCGCACAGAGGAGGCCGCGCTGAAGATCTCGCCGCTGTTCGGCAGCGAGGGCTCGGGCGGGCTGTGCCGGGTGTGGCCGGCCAAGGGCAGCGACGAGGCGCGGCACGTGAACGCCACCGGGTCCGCGCCGATCGTGGTGGTGGGCGGCAAGGGCGACCCGGCCACGCCGTACGAGTGGGCGCCGAAGCTGACGGCCCAGCTCAAGACCGCGACGCTGGTCACGTACGAGGGCGAGGGGCACGGCGCGTACCTGTCGGGCAGCAAGTGCGTCCAGGGGCTCGTGGACGCCTACCTGCTCGACGGCAAGGTGCCCGGCAAGGGCGCGAGCTGCCCGGCGGCCTAGTCTGAGCCGGGTGACGGATTTCCAGGACTACCACTCGCGGATCGCTCAGATCGAGACGGAGGCCGCCCGGCTGGCGGCCCTGGCCGGCGACCTGTCCATCCCGGTGCCCACGTGCCCGGGATGGACGCTCGCCGAGCTGATCACCCACGTCGGCCAGACGCACCGCTGGACCGCGCACATGCTGCGCAACCGGGTCCAGGAGCGCGTCTGGTCGCGGCAGGTGCCCAGCGGGCTGGCCGAGGGGCGCAGCGGCGACGCGGCCTGGCTGGCGGCGGGGGCCGCCGAGATGGCCGAGGTGCTGCGGGCGACCGACCCGTCCATGGAGGTGTGGACGTGGGGCCCGGACAGGCGGGCGGCGTGGTGGCCGCGCCGCATGCTCTTCGAGCTGGTGGTGCACCGGGCCGACGCCGAGCTCGCGCTCGGCGCCGGCCCGGAGATCCCGGCGGCGACCGCGATCGACGGGGTCGAGGAGTTCCTGCACAACCTGCCGTCGGCCGTGTGGGTCACCAGGTCCCTGGCCGAGCTCGGCGCGGAGGGGGCCACGATCCACCTCCACGCCACCGACGCCGATGGCGAGTGGACCATCACGCAGGGTCCCGCCGGGAGGATCGAGTGGGCGCGCGGGCACGCCAAGGGCGACGTCGCGGTGCGCGGGCCGGTGAGCGACCTGCTGCTCCTGCTGTACGGGCGGCGCTCGCCCGACGCCCTGACCGTGTTCGGCGACCGGGCGCTGCTGGAGCGCTGGCTACCGGCCGCCGCCTTCTAGCCCCCTTCCAGCCCTGGCCTGGCCCGTCCGGCCATGTCTGCGCCGGACTGATGCCCGCGCGTCATGCCGGACACCGCCCGTTCCCGCCGCACGCGTCGCGCCGGACACCACCATGCGGCTGCTCGCCGCACCGGCGCCGGGTGGCGCGGCGCGGCAGGCAGGGCGGTGGCAGGCAGGGCGGTGGCGGCGCGGGAAGAGGCCCTGGACGCGCCGCCGCTCGGCGATCGGCGGCGTGTCCAGGGCGAGGGGTGAACCGCTCCCGGAGGGGGACGCGGTCCGCTCGCGGCCGGGTCGTCGCGGGGAAGGCGCGTTCCCGGCGGCCGAGCGGATCATCACCTGCGGTGGAAGACTCCGAAGACGCTGCCCGAGGTGTCACGCAGATAGGCGAAGTCGGTGCCGGCGCCGTCGTCGATCACCTTCATGAGCACCTTGCCGTCCAGCGACTCGCTCTTGGCGCAGGTCTCCTCGACGTCGGCCACCCGCACGTGGAAGACCGCGTGGGCGGGGAACTCGCCCTTGGTGTTGAACAGCCCGCCCGCCGGCTGCTCGCCGCCCGGATACCCGATCATCCGGTAGTCGAGCGGGCCCTCGCCGGCGGTGAACGACCACCCGAACAGCCCGCCGTAGAACCGTTCGGCGCCTTCTGGGTCGTCGGTCGCGACCTCGAACCAGGTCACCGTGTTGTCCATCGTCATCTCCTCGGTTTCTCGAACAAGACAACGATCTAACGTGTCGGCGACAACCCTATGTCGGTGTTTTCGATTGACTAATCGAGCAAAGTGCCGTGCACGACCATCTCGGGCACGTCGGTGGCGAAGCCTTCGAGCGGCCGGTCGGGGCAGCGCTCGGCGGTGACGGTGGCGGCGGCGATGCGGTCGAGGCGGAAGACGCGCACGTCGTCGCGGAGCCGGCACCACGCGACGAGATACCAGAACCCGCCGCGCCCGCCCAAGAACACCCCCGGCTCCACGTCGCGCGAGGTGATGGCGCCCTTGGCGTCGGCGTACTCCAGGCGCAGCACGCGCCGCCGCAGCAGCGCCTCCTCGATCGCCCTGGAGATGCCCTCCGCGCCGAGCGGCTGGATCTCGCTGCCCTGCTCGGGCGGCAGGTGGACGAGCTGCACCCGCCGCGCCAGCTCCCTGGCCAGGTCGCCCTCCGGCCCCGGCATGGCCGCCACCACCTTGCGTAAGGCGCTGCGCGCCTGGCGCCCGAACGGCTGGTCACCGGCCTGGCTGAGCGCCACGGCGATGGCCACAGCCTCGGCCGGGGTGAAGTTGAGCGGGGGCAGCGACATCTTCTTGTCGATGGCGTAACCGCCCTTGCGGCCCGGCTCCGCGTAGATCGGCACGCCCGACTCCTGCAACGCGGTGATGTCGCGCTCGATCGTGCGCACGCTCACCTCGAACCGCTGGGACAGCTCGCGGGCGGAGCGGCAGCGGGGGGCGATGGCGCGCAGGTCTTCGACGAGTGCGTAGAGCCGGTCGGTACGGTTCACAGCCGGAACGCTACGCGCCGCCACCGACAATCGCGGGGCGCTCGGCAGCCCCTGGCACACTCCCCTAACCGCCGGGCCACAGGAGTCTCACGCCTGGGCCACTGCCCCAGGCTTCTCTCCGCGAGAGTACGCCCGAACCGGGTTTCCGGCTACGCAACGACCCGCCGTTTTTTCCTACCCGCCGTTCTCGGGACCCTCGCGCGTCCAGGCGATCAGCCGGTCGAGCGGCCAGGTGTTGACGATCCGCTCCGCCTCGATCCCGCACCGGGCGGCGCGCTCGCACCCGTACCGCTGCCAGTCGAGCTGCCCCGGCGCGTGCGCGTCGGAGTCGATCGAGAACACGCACCCCATCTCGTACGCCAGCCGCATCAGCCGCTTCGGCGGGTCGAGCCGGTCGGGCCTGGAGTTGATCTCGACCGCGACCCCGAACCGGCGGCACGCCTCGAAGACCAGCTCCGCCTCGAACTCCGACTCGGGCCGCTTCACCCCGCGCTTCCCGCCGGCCTGCACCACTCGCCCCGTGCAGTGGCCGAGCACGTCCACGAGGGGGTTGGCGATGGCGGTGACCATCCGGCGGGTCATCTCCTCGCCGCCCATCCGCAGCTTGGAGTGCACGCTGGCGACCACCACGTCGAGCCGTTCCAGCAGCTCGGGCTCCTGGTCGAGCGAGCCGTCGAGGTTCACGTCCACCTCGATGCCGGTCAGGATCCTGAACGGCGCCAGCCGCTCGTTCAGCTTGGCCACCACGTCGAGCTGCCGCTCCAGCCGCTCGGCCGACAGCCCCTTGGCCACGGTCAGGCGCGGTGAGTGGTCGGTCAGCGCCCAGTACTCGTGCCCGAGCGCGAGCGCCGCCTCGGCCATCTCCTCGATCGGCGAGCCGCCGTCGGACCAGTCGGAGTGGCTGTGCAGGTCGCCCTTGAGCGCGGCGCGCAGCTCGGCCGTCTCGTCGTCGAGCTCGACCCCGGCGGTCGCCCGCATCCTTCGCAAGTAGGTCGGAACCTGCCCATCGAGGCTTTCGTTTATCACAAGGGCGGTGACTTTCCCGATTCCGGGCAAGTCGCCGAGCGCACCGCTGTGGGCCAGGTGAGCGAGCTGATCGGGGGACAGCTCGTCCACGACCGCGGCGGCGCGGCGGAAGGCACGCACGCGGTACGTGGGCTCGCCCGCGCGCTCCAGATGAAAGGCGATCTCGCGCAGGGCCTCGACCGGATCCATGGGTGCATTCATACCCAAGTGAACGACAAGCACAGGGCACTACACGTTGTACGGGGACAAGGGCCGCCGCTAGGCTGATCGGCCCAGGAAAGCAGGAGTTTGATGGCAACACCGCAGGCGCCCAAGACACCGCCGCGTAAATCGTCCAAGGTCGTTCCCTTAGTGGTTCTCGGCGTTCTGTCGGTGATGGTGGTCGGCTACTGCGCCGCCGTCGCGGACGACGACGAGGTCACCGCCGACTGCGTCGTCCAGTTGGAGGACGGCACCTACGAGGTGGTGGACGACGACTACTGCGACGACGACGGCGGCAGCGGGGGGAGCCACTACTACGCGGGCTCGCGCGGGGCTTACCTGTGGTATTACGGCGGTCGCAGGGTCGGCAACCGGGTCCAGGGCGGCACCACGCTCAAGCCCGTCGACGTGACGATCACCAGCCGCAACGGCAAGGAGATCCAGCGCGGCGGCTTCGGCCGGAGCTGGACGGGCGGAAGCTGACGATGCGCCGCGAGCACGCCGCTCCCAGGGAAGGCTGGGAGAAGACGATCGAGGGCCAGGGGCTGGCCTACCACCGCGCCGCCCACCCGTCCGGGCTGAGCAGGCCGTACTGGGACGAGTCCGTGCATTACGTCTTGTCGATGGACGAGGTCGAGGAGCTGGAGCGGCAGGTCGAGGAGCTGCACGAGATGTGCCTGCGGGCCGTCGAGCACGTGGTCTCGACCGGCCGCTTCGCCGACTTCGCCATCCCCGAGTGGGCCTGGGAGGAGGTCGCGCGCTCGTGGGAGCGCCGCGACGCCTACGTCTACGCCCGCTTCGACCTGCGCTACGACGGCACGGGCCCGGCCAAGCTGCTGGAGTACAACGCCGACACGCCCACCTCGCTGGTGGAGTCGTCGGTGGTGCAGTGGTTCTGGCTGCAGGACGTCTTCCCCGGCGACGACCAGTGGAACTCCATCCACGAGCGGCTCATCGAGCGCTGGCGGGGGCTGCGGCTGCCGCCGGGCCCGACGCACTTCGCGTTCACCAACGCCGACGAGACGGGCGAGGAGGCCATGACCGTGGCCTACCTGCAGGAGACCGCCGACCAGGCGGGCCTGCACACGGTCGCCGTCGCCATGGAGGACATCGGCTGGGATTCACTCAACCACCGCTTCGTGGACGTCGAGGACCGCGTGATCCGCTCGGCCTTCAAGCTCTACCCGTGGGAGTGGATGCTGGCCGACGACTTCGGCAGGCACGCCGTCAGGCACGCCACCTGGTTCGAGCCGCTGTGGAAGACGCTGCTGTCGAACAAGGCGCTGCTGGCGGTGCTGTGGGAGCTCAACCCCGGCCATCCGAACCTGCTGCCCGCCTACCTCGACGGCCCCCGCGACCTGACCTCCTACATCGCCAAGCCGCTGCTCGGCAGGGAGGGCGCCTCGATGCGGATCGTCACGCCCGAGGGCACCCAGGAGACGCCGGGCGGCTACGGCCGCGAGGGGTACGTCTTCCAGGGCTTCGAGGCCCTGCCCGTCTTCGAGGGGCAGCGGCCGGTGCTCGGCGCCTGGATGGTCGCCGACGAGTCCGCCGGCCTGGGCATCAGGGAGACGACGGGTCTCATCACCGACGACACCTCCTCGTTCGTCCCGCACCGCATCGCGCTTTGATCCCTACACCCCTGCACGAATGGAACTTACGTGACCCTTCTCGAAACCCTCGCCCGCGGCGCGGGAGCCATCGCCGCCTACGCCGCCGTCGGCGTGATCCTGATGATCGTCGGCTTCTACGTGATCGACTGGGCCACCCCCGGCAAGCTGAGCGAGATCATCCGCAGTGAGCGGAACCCGAACGCCACCCTGCTGACCACCTCCGCCCTGGCCGCCGTCGGCCTGATCGTGGCCGCCTCCATCTGGGCCTCCGGCGGCCGGCTCGCCGAGGGGCTGGCGGGCACGGCGGTGTTCGGGCTGGTGGGCATCGTGGTGCAGACGGTGGCGATGCTGGCGTTCGACCGGGTCGTCGGGATCTCCGTCCGGGATCTGGTCAAGGAGCAGGAGCTGCAGCCCGGCGCGCGGCTGCTCGCGGTGACGCACCTGGCCATCGGCCTGATCACCGCCGTGGCGGTGATCTAGCACAGGCACGAACCACCGTTCCGGACATCCGGAGGGACCTGGCACTCTAGGAGACGTGACAGACCGGACCCGGGAGGACACCACACGCAGGCTCGAGCGGGCCATGGGCTCGCTCGGCACCGCGGCCATGGCGCGGATGGACGATCAACTCCCGTGGTTCAGGGCGCTCAGCGCCGAGGACCGGTCGTGGGTCGGGCTCGTCGCCCAGGCCGGCATCGCCGCGTTCGTGGAGTGGTTCCAGCACGCGGGCGAGGACCGTCCCACCCCCAGCATCGAGTTCTTCGGCACCGCGCCGCGCGAGCTGAAGCGCTCCATCTCGCTGCAGCAGACCGTCGACATCGTCCGTGTCGTGGTCGAGGTGGTCGAGGCGCAGACGGACGAGCTGGCCGCGCCGGGCGGCGAGGACCAGCTCCAGCAGGCCATGCTGCGCTACACGCGCGACGTGGCCTTCGCCGCCGCCCACGTCTACGCCCGCGAGGCCGAGGCCAGGGGCTCGTGGGACGCGCGGCTGGAGGCGCTGATCGTGGACGCCCTGGTGCGCGGCGAGGTGGACGACGGCCTGCACTCCTGGGCCGCCGCGCTCGGCTGGACCTCCTCCCCCGTGGTCGTCATCGCCGGCCACGCCCCCGACGACGACCCGCGCGCCGTCATCGACGGGCTGCGCGAGAAGGGCCGCCGCATCGGCATGGACCTGCTCGCCGGGGTGCAGGCCGACCGGCTGATCGTGATCGTCGGCGGCGCGGGCAGCGTGGACGACGCCGCCAAGCAGGTCGTGGCCCGCTTCGGCATGGGCCCCATCGTCATCGGCCCCGAGGTGCCCGACCTGCACGCCGCCGCCAGGTCCGCGCGGGCCGCGCTGGCCGGGCTGAAGGCGTCCTACGGCTGGCCCGACGCGCCCCGGCCGGTGCACGCCGAAGATTTGCTGGCCGAGCGGGCGCTCGACGGCGACGCCGACGCCAGGGAGCAGCTCATCGAGAACGTGTACCTGCCGCTCGCGGGCACCCCGCTGCTCGACACGCTCGCGACGTACCTGGAGCAGGGCACGTCGCTGGAGGCGACGGCGCGGCTGCTGTTCGTGCACCCCAACACCGTGCGCTACCGGCTGAAGAAGATCACGGAGCTGACCGGCTACCAGCCCACCGAGGGCAGGTCGGCGTTCACGCTCCAGGTGGGCCTGATCCTGGGCAGGCTCTCGGAGAGCGCCGTAACGTGGCGGGCCCTAACGTAATGGTGCCGAAATCCCCACTGTAGGTTTCCTACAAATCACCCAGGACAAAGTTCGTACGGATCTCCATCCGCGTGTCGAAGTTCTACAGGGCAAGGTGGTTTTTGTGCTTGTACTCGTCGCCCCGGGCCAAGGTGCCCAAACTCCGGGCTTCCTGACTCCATGGCTTGAGCTGCCCGGTCTGGCCGACAGGCTGGGCTCCTGGTCGGACGTCGTCGGGATCGACCTGGTCGCCTACGGCACCACCGCCGGCGCCGACGAGATCCGCGACACCGCCGTCGCGCAGCCCCTGCTCGTAGCCGCCGCGCTGGCCGCCGCCGAGGCGCTCGGCGCGACGCCTGACCTGCTCGCCGGCCACAGCGTCGGCGAGTTCGCCGCCGCCGCGCTCGCCGGGGTGCTCACCCCCGAGCAGGCGCTCCACCTGGTACGTGAGCGCGCCCAGGCCATGGCCAAGGCCGCCGCCGTCACCGAGACCGGCATGACCGCCGTGCTCGGCGGCGTGGCGGAAGAGGTGCTGGCCGGCATCGAGAAGCACGGCCTGACCCCCGCCAACATCAACGGCGCCGGCCAGATCGTGGCCGGCGGCACGCTGGAGCAGCTGGCCGCGTTCAAGGAGGACGCGCCGGCCCGCGCCCGCCTGATCTCCCTCTCGGTCGCGGGTGCCTTCCACACGCACCACATGGCCCCCGCCGCCGAGAGCCTGCGCGAAGCCGCCTGGAACGTCGTCCCCTCGGACCCCAGGATCACCCTGCTGTCCAACGCCGACGGGCAGGCGGTCGCCAGCGGCGCCGAATTCCTCCAGAGACTGGTCAACCAGGTCAGCAACCCCGTCAGGTGGGACGCCTGCATGGAGACCATGGCCGGGCTCGGCGTCACCAAGATGATCGAGTTGCTGCCCGGCGGCACGCTGACCGGCCTCGCCAAGCGCGGCCTGCGCGGTGTCCAGACCGTGGCGCTGAAGACCCCAGACGACCTCGACGCGGCCAGGGAGCTGAACACGTGAGGATCCCCGACATCGCCCCAGGCGGCAGGGTGCTGGCCCTCGGCCACTACCAGCCGTCGAACGTCGTCACCAATGACGACCTGGCCAAGACCATGGAGACCAACGACGAGTGGATCCAGTCCCGGGTCGGCATCAAGGAGCGCCGGGTCGCCCCGGCCACCGAGTCGCTCGAGGACATGGCCACCATCGCCGGCGGCAAGGCGCTGGCGGCCGGCGGCCTGTCCCCCGACGACGTCGACCTGGTGATCGTGGCCACCTGCACGCTCGAGACCCAGATCCCCAACGCCTCCGCGGTCGTGGCGCACCGCCTCGGCATCGACTCGCCCGGCGCGTTCGACGTGAACGCCGCCTGCGCAGGCTTCTGCTACGCGCTGGCCACCGCCGACTCCGCCGTACGCTCGGGAACCGCCAGGAACGTGCTGGTCATCGGCGCGGAGAAGCTGTCGCAGTGGGTCGACTGGACCGACAGGTCCACCGCTGTGATCTTCGCCGACGGCGCCGGCGCCGCGGTGGTCGGCCCGTCCGACACGCCCGGCATCGGCCCTGTGGTGTGGGGCAGCGCCGGCGACAAGTCCGAGGCCATCCAGATCAAGGACCGCGACGACTCCCTCCACCAGGAGGGCCAGACGGTCTTCCGCTGGGCCACCACCGCCCTGCACCCGGTGGCCCTGGAGGCCTGCTCCCGCGCGGGCGTCGACCCCTCGGAGCTGTCCGCGTTCGTGCCGCACCAGGCCAACCTGCGCATCATCGAGGCCATCGCCCGTAAACTGGGCGCCGAGAAGGCCGTCGTCGCCCGCGACATCGTCAACGCCGGCAACACCTCCGCCGCCTCGATCCCGCTGGCGCTCTCGCGCATGCTGGAGCGCGGCGAGGTCCAGTCGGGCGGCCTGGCGCTGGTGCTCGGCTTCGGCGCGGGCCTGACGTACGCGGGTCAGGTCATCGAGATCCCCTAAGACTTCGATCGGTCCTGGTGGTGGCCCCGCAGCGGGGACACCGTAGGATCCGATCGTCCTACAGGCTTGTGCGGCACCGTTCGCACAGAAACCCGGAAACACAAAGGAGAAACAGCGACATGGCTGCCACCGAGCAGGACATCCTCGCGGGCCTCGGCAAGATCATCAACGAGATCACGGGCATCCCGGCGTCCGAGGTCACCCCCGAGAAGAGCTTCGTGGACGACCTCGACATCGACTCCCTGTCCATGGTCGAGATCGCCGTGGCCGCCCAGGACGAGTTCGGCGTCGAGATCCCCGACGACCAGCTCAAGAACCTGAAGACGGTCAAGGACGTCCTCAACTTCATCCAGAACTGAAGGCAAGACATCACACCCGCACTGATCAGTAGGGAGCGAGAAACGTGAGTGCGAACCGGGTACGTGTCGTCGTCACCGGGCTTGGCGCGACGACGCCCGTCGGTGGAGACGTCACCTCGACCTGGACGGCGCTCCTCGCCGGTCAGTCGGGTGTCGAGACTCTCACGACCGACTGGATCGACGCCGTCCCCGTGAAGTTCGCGGGGACGGCAGCGGTCGATCCCACCGAGGTCCTGCCCAGGCCCGAGTCCCGCCGCCTCGACCGCAGCGAGCAGTTCGCGCTGGTCGCGGCCAGGGAGGCCTGGCAGGACGCGGGCACCCCCGAGGTGGCGCCCGAGCGGCTCGGCGTGGTGGTCTCCAGCGGCATCGGCGGCATCTCGACCACGCTGAGCGCGTACGACACGTGGAAGGAGCGCGGCTGGAACCGGCTGTCGCCCTTCACCGTGCCGATGCTCATGCCCAACGGCCCCGCCGCCTGGATCGGTCTCGATCTGGGCGCGCAGGCGGGCGTGCACGCCACGGTGTCGGCGTGCGCGTCGGGCGCCGAGGCCATCGGGTACGCGATGGACATGATCAGGGCCGGCCGCGCCGACGTCGTCGTGGCCGGTG
This sequence comes from Nonomuraea monospora, assembly GCF_039531895.1. Classification (NCBI taxonomy): domain Bacteria; kingdom Bacillati; phylum Actinomycetota; class Actinomycetes; order Streptosporangiales; family Streptosporangiaceae; genus Nonomuraea; species Nonomuraea monospora. The sequence goes on along the minus strand of NZ_BAAAQX010000052.1, from coordinate 56,671 downwards.
GCACCGAGGCCGCGATCCACGGCCTCAACATGGCCGCCTTCGCGGCCGCGCGTGCCATGTCCCAGCGCAATGACGACCCGCAGGGCGCCTCCCGTCCCTGGGACCGCGACCGCGACGGGTTCGTGCTCGGCGAGGGCGCCGGCATCGTCGTGCTGGAGTCGGAGGAGCACGCCAAGGCGCGCGGCGCGCGGATCTACGCGTACTGCGCCGGCATCGGCTACTCCGCCGACGCCCACCACATCACCCAGCCCGAGCCCGAGGGCCGCGGCCAGATCATGGCGATGACGCAGGCGCTCACCGACGCCGGCATCACCGGTCTCGACGTCAAGCACGTCAACGCGCACGCCACCTCGACCCCGTCGGGTGACGTCGGCGAGGTGGTCGCGGTGGCCAAGGCCATCGGCACCCACCCGCTGGTGACCTCGACCAAGTCCATGACCGGCCACCTGCTGGGCGGCGCGGGCGGCATCGAGTCCGTCTTCGCCATCAAGGCCCTGCAGGAGCGGATCGTGCCCGCCACGATCAACCTCGACAACCTCGACGACGGCATCGAGGTGGACATCGTCCACGGCAAGAACCGCGAGCTGCCGCAGGGCGACATCGCCGCGGTGAACAACTCGTTCGGCTTCGGCGGACACAACGTGACGGTCGTGTTCAAGGGAGCGTGACGGCGGCCTCCCTGCCGCCTATGGGCCGCGTCGCAGCACCCTGCGGCGTGGCCGTCCGTGAACGGGTGCCGGGCGTCCGGCACTCCGGTGGTGCGCGACTCGCCAACGGCGTCGAGTCGCCGCACGCCGCTGTGGCTCACCGGCAGCCTCGACGCCACGTTCGCCGAAAAGCCGGAAAGCTGAAAAGCCGTCCGCTTCGTACGTATGTGTGACGCTTTCGGCGTGCTGTTGGTTGTCCCCGCACCCGCCTTTCCAGGCGCGCCCGACCCACTGCCGGGCCCGGTGACGGGGCTTTTCGTGGTTCAGGGGCAACTTTTACGCAGGTAAAACGACCGTTCCAGCGCTAGACGGCCGCGTGCAGCCACCGCACCGGCGCACCGTCACCGGCGTACCTGAACGGCTCCAGCTCCTCGTCCCACGGCTTGCCGAGCATCTTGTCCAGCTCGTCCTCCAGGACACACCGCCCCTGGGCGGCCATCATCATCGCGGCCCGCAGCCGGTCCTCGGGGATCATGATGTCGCCGGCGGCACCGATGACCGCCGTGTAGGCGCCGAGCGTCGGCGTGTAGGCATGCCGGGAGCCGTCGACGCCGGGTGAGGCGTCCTCGGTGATCTCGAACCTCAGGCGCTGCCAGCCCATGAGCGAGGAGGCGATGGCCGCCGCGATGCCCGCGCGGCCCTCCCACTCCGCCTGTGCGCGCACGACGTTGGGCGCGGCGGGTTGCGGAGTCCACGTCAGGTCTACGGGCATGCCAAGGACACCCGCGACTGCCCATTCGATGTGAGGGCACAGCGCGGGCTGAGCCGAGTGGACGTAAAGGACGCCACGAGCAGACACCGGACCTCCCGTTTCGGTACGAGGTGCGCCTTCCCCAACGGCCTCGACCCGGGATGATCACAAGTGACTAGGGAGAGACTACCGTCGGTCGCTACCCCGCACCAGAGGGGGGCCATACCAAGTTGGTGCGGGAGTGGCGGGTGACAGCGGTCCCATGCAGGAAACATACCCGCCCATGGAAATCCAATCTGTCGGCGAGGCGTTCATCCGGCCAGGTCAGGTGCTGACCGACCGGACCGCGCTCGCCGCCGCGTCGCGCTGGACCCAGGCGGTCTCCGAGGCCGACGGCGTCTGCGTCGTCCACCTGGCGCCCGGCGTCGACCCCTGCGAGATCACCGCCGAGCTGCGCGAGCGCGGCCTGCGGGCCTCGCCCAACCACCTGCTGCGCGGCCAGCCCCTGTTCTTCGGCGGCCCCGCGTCCAGGCCCTTCCCCACCCCGCCCATCCCCCACAAGGCCGGCCGGGCCCGCTCCGGCGTGGTGGTGGGCCTGCTCGACACCGGCATCGCCAAGCACCCCTGGTGGTCAGGCAGCGACTGGTACGCGAGCCTCGGCCCGGACGAGGCGGACGCCGCCGAGGGCTCGCAGGCGGGACACGGCACGTTCATCGCGGGCCTGCTGACGCGCCGGGCGCCCGGCGTGCGGCTGCGCGTGCAGCGGGTGCTCGACGGCGACGGCATCGCCGACGAGGCCTCCGTCGTCCGCGCGCTGCACCGCCTGAGGGACCGGCCCCCGCAGGTGCTCAACCTGTCGTTCGGCTGCCACACCTTCGACGACAGGCCGCCTCCCCTGCTGTCGGACGCCATCGGCACGCTCAGCGAGACCGTGACGGTGGCCTGCGCGGGCAACACCGGCTCCGACCGGCCGTTCTGGCCCGCCGCGCTGCCCGGCGTGGTCGGCGTGGCGGCGGTGGACTCCACCCAGCAGCGCAGGGCGCCCTACTCCGGCTACGGCACCTGGGTCGACGCCTGCGCCAAGGGCGACTGGCTGACCAGCAGCTACCTGGACGCGGGCGAGTACGGCGGGTACGCCGCGTGGAGCGGCACGTCGTTCGCCACGGCGCTGGTCGCGGGCGCCATCGCCGACGCGGCCAGGCACGAGCCGGCCAAGGAGTGGATCAGGACCCTCCTTGACTCCGAGGAGACCCCGCAAATTCCCGATCTGGGAGTTCTCTTCCCGGCGAGTCTGTAGAGTTTACGCTCAGTCCCCGGACAATCACGTGGAGGAATGATCTCCTCTTCCGTGCCGGCGAAAGGAGGCCGTATGCGGGATCCGGCGGAGCTGCTCGCCGCCGCCGACGACGGCGACCGGTCGGCCTGGGACGAGCTCGAATCGCGGTTCGGGCCGCGCATGTGGGCCGTGGCCCGCGCGTGCGGCCTGAGCTACTCCGACGCGGCGGACGCCGTCCAGGGCACCTGGCTGCGCCTGCTGCAACACCTCCGGAGCATCAGGGATCCGGCCGCGGTGGGGGGCTGGCTCATGACGACCGTGCGCCGCGAGGCCCTGCTGCTGACGCGCCGCGACCTGCCGGTGGTCTCCTCCACGGAGGCCGACACCGACCCCGACCCCGCGGCCGTCGTCCTGGAGGCCGACGACCGGCACCTGCTCTGGAAGACGGTCTCCACCTTGAAAGAGCCCTGCCGCACGCTGCTCCAGCTGGTCGCGAACGACCTTGGGAACCAGCAGGTGGCGTCACGGCTGGGCATGCCCGCGGGCAGCGTCGGCCCCACCAAGGCGCGCTGTCTGGAAAAACTGCGCACTCTGATCTCGCTACAGGAGACAGCGCAATGATCAACGACGAGTACTTCCTGGCGGCCCTCCGGCTGGCCTCCGGGAACGATCCCATCCCCAGCCAGGTGTCCGCCGCCGCGCGTGACGCCTGGCGGCTGCGGATCCCCCAAGCGGTGACCGCCGCCCACGAGGCCGCCACGATCCGGAGCATGCGGGCCGACGACAGCTCGCACCTGGTGCGGTTCGTCGCGGCGGGCCTCACCTTCGATCTGGAGGTGACCGAGGGCGACGGCCTCATCGATGTCGCAGGACACATTTCCCCCTATCCAGGAGAGGGCGCCCTCGTCGATGTGAGATCCCCGCACCTGACCCTCACCAGGCGTATCGCCCACACCGGCCACTTCGTCGCCACCGGCCTGCCGCCGGGCTGGCTCAGCGTGGTGTGCCACCGGCCCGGCCACGCACCCATCCAGACCACCTGGGTGCGCATCCGCCCCTGACCCGCCACTGACCCGGCCGGGAGGGCCCCGCCCTGCTCCCGGCCGTCTCCGAACGAGGCCGGCCATGAGCGCAAGACCTGACGGGCAGCGCCCGTCAGAGGACCTCAGCCCGCTCCTCAGAGCGGCCGAGGCCGCCCTGATGCGTGCCCTGGTCGATCCCGACCAGGCCATGCGCGCGGGCCACCTGATCATTCAGTCCGCCCGCCGCAACCGCTGCCCGGAGGCCGAGGTCATGGGGCTGCGGACGCTGGCGCTCGCGGCGCGCGAGCTGGGCGACCTCCAGCAGGCCGAGTTCCACCTCCGTGAGGCTCTCGCCGTGCGCGGCGCCCCGCCGGAGCGGGCCGCCCAGGTGCGGCTCTCCCTCGTCACCGTGCGCACCGAACGCGGCCACCCGCTCCAGGCGCTGCGCCTGGCCGCCCTGGCCTGGGCGTATTTGTGCCCGCTCGACCGCGCCAAGCTCGACACGCAGCGGGCCGTCGCCCTGGCCCACCTCGGCCGCCACCAGGAGGCCATCGCCTCCTGCGACCGCGCGCTGCTGGCCCTGGTGACGGCGCCCGGCAGCATCGACGACCGCAGGTTCCTGGCGGGCGGCCTGCTCAACCGGGGCCTCATCCACGCCTACCGGGGCGACTGGGACGCCTCCATGCGCGACCTGACCGCGTGCCTGCAGATCTCCCAGTACGCCGGGCTGTGGCACCTGGCCCGCCTGGCCGCCGCCAACCTGCCCTTCCTCGCGGTACGCAGGGGCGACATCGCCGGAGCCTTCCGGCACTACCGGGACGCCGAGGAGACCCTGTTCGGCTTCCCCGAGCGGCTGGCCGCGATGCGCGCCGACTTCGCCGGCGCCCTGCTGGCCGCGCACCTGCCCGGCGAGGCGGGGACGATGCTGCGGATGGCCGTACCCGACCTGGAGGCGTCGGCCGCGCACACCGCGCTCGCCGAGGCCCGGCTCAAGCTGGCCCAGGTGGAGCTGCTGACCGGCAACCCGCACCGCGCCAGGAAGGTGGCCGAGCAGGCCGCGGCCGAGCTGGCCGCGCAGGACAGGACGTCCTGGCTGCCGCTGGCCAGGGAGGTCGTGCTGCGCTCGCGGCTGGCGCTCGAACCCGTCACCCCCGGGCTGGTCACCGAGCTGATCGCGTGCTCCGACGAGCTGGAGGACGGGTTCGCGCACCGGGCGGGAGCGGCGGCGCTACGGCTGGCGGCGGCCGAGGCGGCGCTGGTCGTGGACGACCACCCGACCGCCTCCGCCCAGCTCGCCAGGCTCACCCGGCACGCCGAGCGGCGCGAGCGGTGGATGCCCGCCGGCACCCGGCTCACCTCGCTGGCCTCGGAGCCGCAGGCCAGGCAGCTCGCGCAGGCGTCCCAGATCCCCGTGCCGGTCCGCCAGCACGCGCTCGCCCTCCAGGCGGCGCTGCAGGAGGACGTGCCCGCGGCCTTCCGCGCGGTGCGCGACGGGCTGGCGGAGATCAGCGGCCGGGTGGAGGCGTTCGAGGACCCGTCACTGCGCGCCCACGCCGCCAGGGCCGGGGAGCGGCTGGCCGCCTACGGGCTGGAGCTGGCGGTGCGCGACGGGTGCCCGAGGGAGGTGTTCGAGTGGGCGGAGCGGTGGCGGGCCGTGGCGGCCCCCGCGCACGCGTGCGCGCTGGTCGACCCCGAGCGCGTCCGCGCCGAGCTGGGGCGGGGCGCCATGATCGAGTACGTCGCCGACCGTGACTCGCTGCTGGCCGTGCTGCTGAGCGAGGACCGGGTGCTGCTGCGGCGGCTGGGCAGCCTGCGGAAGGTCATGGACGCCATCGTGCGGCTGCGTTACGCGCTGCGCCGCGCCGGCCGCCGGCACGACGTCGAGGCCGCCGCCGCCGAGCTGGAACGGCTGGTGCTGCGGCCCCTGGCCGCCGGGCTGGGAGATCGGCCGCTGGTCGTGGTGCCGGTGGGGGCGCTGCACACGGTGCCGTGGGGCGCGCTGCCGTCCCTGCGGGAGCGGCCGGTCAGCGTCGCGGCCGGCGCCGCCGCCTGGCTGCGCGCCCGCACCTCCCACAGGCCGCGCTCCGGCGGCAGGCCGCTCGTGGCGGCGGCGGCCGGGCCCTCGCTGTCGCACGGGCACGCGGAGGTCGCGCACGTGCTGGCCTGCCATCCCGGCGGGGAGCAGGTGCCAGGGCGCGTCGAGCCGGTGCTGGAGGCGCTCGGCACGGCCGACGTCGTGCACCTGGCCGCGCACGGCGTCTTCCACGCGCGCAGCCCGCTGGTGTCCGGGATCAAGCTGGAGGACGGCCGGCTCATGGCCTACGACCTGCTGGACGTCTCCCGCTCGGCCGGGCTCGTGGTGCTGTCGGCGTGCAACTCGGGGATGTCGCGGACGCCGATGGAGGGGGCGCCGCTGGGGCTGCCCGGCACGTTCCTGGCCAAGGGGTCGGCGTGCGTGGTGGCCGGGATGGTGCCGGTTCGGGACGAGACGGCGCGGGCGGTGATGAGCACGTTCCACGAGTTGCTGGCGTCGGGGCAGCCGCCGGACGCGGCGCTGGCGTTCGCCGCCGCCAAGACGGACGAGATGGGGTTCGTCTGCTTCGGCGCGGGCGATCGGCCGTTCTGCTGAAGTCTGCCGAGGTGATTCACGCACCCGTCTCTGCTGGAATGGCTCCCGCACGCGCCTCCGCTGGAGCGGCTCCAGCACCCGTCTCTGCTGGAGTGGCTCACGCACCCGTCGCGACTGGGCGGGACGGGTCGGACACCCAGTCCGACCAGGAGCCCACGTACAGGGACGCGGGCAGGCCCGCCACCTCCAGCGCCAGCACCTCGTGCGCGGCCGTCACCCCTGAGCCGCAGTAGGCGCCCGTCGCCACCCCGTCGCGCACGCCCAGCCCGGCGAAACGGGCACGCAGCGCCTCGGGGGCGAGGAAGCGGCCGTCCGGGCCGACGTTGCCGGTCGTGGGGGCGCTGAGCGCGCCGGGCACGTGCCCGGCCACCGGATCGACCGGCTCCACCTCGCCCCGGTAACGTTCCCCCGCCCGGGCGTCGAGCAGCACGCCCCGCGTGGCCAGCTCCGCCGCCTCGTCGGCGGACAGCGCCGGCATGCCGTCCGGCCGCGCGGTGAAGTCGCCCTCCTCCGGCCGCGGGACCTCCTTGGTGACCGGCAGGCCCGCCTCGGTCCAGGCGGGCAGGCCGCCGTCGAGCACGCGTACGTCCTGGTGTCCGAAGTAACGCAGCGCCCACCAGGCCCTGGCCGCGACCGTGGCGGCGGCGTCGTCGTAGACGACCACCGGCCGCCCGTCGCTGACGCCGAGCCGCCGCATGGCGGCCTGGAACGCCGCCGCGTTCGGCAGCGGGTGCCGGCCGCCCGCGCCGGGCGGGGCGGCGAGGTCGGTGTCGAGGTCGCAGAAGACGGCGCCCTCGACGTGACCCTCGCGGTAGAAGTCGATCCCGGGCGGGCCGCCGAGCCGCCAGCGCACGTCGAGCACGGTCGCGCCGTCAAGGGCGGACAGCTCGGCAGGGGTGATCAACGGGCTGGTCACGACTGTACCTCCAGGAGCGGGACGTGCTGTTCGGCCGCCGTGAGCGAGCCGTGGTAACCGGTGAAGAGCGCCTCGATGCGGTGCCTCGTCGGGGCGGTGATGGCCAGGTCGGCGTGCGGCACGGCCACGACGTCGCCGATGCGCGGCAGCCACGCGTCACGCACGTGCGGGCCGAACCAGCCCGACTCGACCGCCTCCCGCCTGGACACCACCCACGCCTTGCCGCGCAGCGTCTCGCGCCAGGCCTCCAGCACCTGCTCCGCGGCCCCCTCGCGGGCGTAGACGTGCCTGGCCCTGGCCTCGCCGCCGAGCAGCGCCACCCCCTCGGTCAGCTCGGGCACGCTCTCCGCGTCGAGCTTCTCGGTGGCGTTGACCATGCCGTGGTCGGCGGTGACGTACAGGGCGGAGCCGGGCGGCAGCCCCTCGGCCAGCCGCTGCGCCATGTCGTCGACGATGCCCAGTTGTTCCAGCCACTCCGGGCTGCCCCAGCCGACCATGTGGCCGGTGGCGTCGAGGTCGCCGTAGTAGACGGTGACGTAGGCGGGCCGCCGCTCGCGCAGCGCCTCGTGGACGCGGGCCACCCGGTCGTCGATGGAGTCGGCGGCCACGTAGCGGACGCCGCGATAGACGGCCCTGGTCAGGCCGGTGCCCTCGAACTCCGCGGGCGCCACGTAGACGGGCTCGACCCCGGCCGCGGCGGCGCGCTGGTAGACGGTCGCGGCGGGCTGCCACTCGTCGGGGTCCATCGTCAGGCCGTCGGGCAGCGTCCAGCGCAGGCAGTTGAACAGGTGGCCGGTGCCCGGCACGGCCAGCATCAGGCCGACCATGCCGTGCTCGCCCGGGGTCAGGCCCGTGCCCAGCGTGCACAGGCTCGTGACGGTGGTGGCGGGGAAGCCGGCGGTGAGCGTCCTGGAAGTCAGGGCGGAGAGGAACGGCGCCGCCTCCGGGTGGGCGCGCAGCAGGTCGGCGCCGAGGCCGTCCACCACGAACAGGCAGACGCGGTCCGATCGGGGCAGGCCCAGCGCGTTGGGCTCGCGCAGGCCCAGGGCGGCCAGCAGCGATCGCGGCACGTCGGCCAGCGACTCGCCGCCGTATCCCGGCACCAGCATGCCCCTCAGTGTAGTCGCGGGGTGATCTCGGCCCGCCGTGCTCCTTCCGCCCGCGTCAGCGCCGTGTCTGTCGCGCGTCTGTGGCGCGTCCGCGGCGCGTCCGTGCCGTGTCAGCGGCGCACGGCATCGTTCCTGTCATGAACAACACCACGCAGACGAACCGCCGCCCCCGCCCCGTCACCATCGCCGCCGCCCTGCAGCTCGTGTTCGCCGCCGGCTTCCTCATCGCCCCGCTCGCCGGTCTCGCCTACGGCGCCGACGTCCAGGCCGCCGCCGAGGCCGAACTGATCAGGCAGGGGATGTCGCCCGGCATCCTGGCCGCCAACAACGTGCACTTCGACGAGGGCGGTTACGCGCTCGTCCTGCCCGTCACCACCGCCGTGACCGCCGCGCTCCTCGCGCTGCTGAACCTGGGCGGCAGACGGGCCGGCCGGATCCTGACCCTCGTCATCCAGCCGATCTTCCTCCTGCTGGACGTCTTCATCTTCACCAGCCAGGCCTCGAAGACCCAGTACCTGCAGAACATCCTCGGCCCAGGCGCCGACGCGCAGGCCGTCCTCGACGCGAGCGAGAGCGTCTACCCCGGCTGGCTGCTGGCCGCCACCGACGTCCGCATGCTCACCACCCCGCTGATCTCGCTGGCCGTCATCGTCCTGCTCCTGCTGCCGGCGGCGCGCGCCTACTTCCGCAAGCGCCCGGCGAGCACGCCCTCGATCGCGATGGCGAACGCCTGAAGCGAGCCCCCGCCCCGTCCGCGGCCATCCGGCCACGGACGGGGCTTCGTGAGTTTTGAGAGACTTGAGGGGTGCGAATTGTGCTGCTTGGCCCGGTTGAGGTCTTCGCCGGTGACGGTGTCCCGGTGAACATCCCAGGCGTCCGGCTCCGCATGCTGCTGACCAGGCTCGCCCTGGCGGCCGGCCGGCCGGTGAGCGCGGACGCGCTCGTGACCGACCTGTGGGGCGACGAGCCGCCGGCGGGCGCCACGGGCGCCCTGCAGGGCCTGGTGTCCCGGCTGCGCAGGGCGCTGAAGGGCGTCGGGGCGGTCGAGCTGGTGGCGGGCGGCTACCGGCTGCCGGTCAGCGGCGAGGACGTGGACGCGCACCGATTCGAGGAACTGGTCGCGCGGGGGCGGCGCGAGCTGGCCGAGGGCAGGCCCGCGGAGGCCGCCGCCCTGCTGCGGGCCGCGCTCGAACTGTGGCGGGGGCCCGCGCTGGCGGACGTCCAGGAGGCCCCGTTCGCGCACGGCAACGCCACGCGGCTGCACGACGTGCGGGCCGCGGCGGCCGAGGACCGCTTCGACGCCGAGTTACGGCTCGGCCGGCACACCGAGGTGCTGGCCGACCTCGGCGCGGCGGCGGCCGAGCATCCGCTGAGCGAACGCCTGGCCGAGCTGCGCATGCGCGCGCTGTCGGCGGCCGGACGCCAGGCGGACGCGCTGGCGGTCTACGAGGAGATCCGCGCCAGGCTGGGCGACGAGCTGGGCGTGGACCCGTCCCAAGGGCTGCGCGAAGTTCATCTCGCCCTGCTGCGCGGGGAGCTGGACCGGCCGCCGGCGCGGGAGGAATCCGGCCAGAACCGCCTGCCCGCCCGGCTGACCACGTTCTTCGGCCGGGAGGCCGAGCTGCGGCAACTGTCCGCTCTGCTGGGCTCCGGCCGGCTGGTCACCATCGTCGGGCCCGGCGGCGCGGGCAAGACCAGGCTGTCGCTGGAGGCGGCGGCGCGCCTGGACCAGCGCGTGTGGTTCGTGCCGCTGGCCGGCGTGAGCGAGCCCGGCCGCCTCGCCGACGCCGTGCTCGGCGTGCTCAGCTCGTCCGACAGCCGCCTGTACGACAGCGGGCAGCTCCAGCAGGCCACCCCGGTCGATCGCATCGTGAGCCTGCTCGACGTCGGCGACGGCGTGCTCCTGCTCGACAACTGCGAGCACCTGATCGAGGCCGCGGCCGAGCTGACGGAGCAGCTCCTGCTGCGGCTGCCGAAGCTGCGGATCCTCGCCACCAGCAGGGAGGCGCTCGCGATCAACGGGGAGACGCTGTGCCCCCTGGGCTCGCTCGACCTGCCGCCGGGCGACCCCGAGCCGGCCGAGGCCGGACGGGCGGCGGCGGTGCGGCTCTTCGTCGACCGCGCCGCCGGCGTGCGGCCGGGCTTCACGCTCGACGAGAGCACCGTGGACGACGTCGTGGAGATCTGCCGCCGGCTCGACGGCATCCCGCTGGCGCTCGAACTGGCCGCCGCGAAACTGCGCGCGATGAGCGCCAGGCAGATCGTCCGGCGCCTCCACGACCGGTTCAGGCTGCTGACCTCGGGCAGCAGGACCGCGCTCCCCCGCCAGCGCACCCTGCTCGCGATGGTCGAGTGGAGCTGGGACCTGCTGGACGAGCAGGAGCGGGTGCTGGCGCGCAGGCTGTCGGCGCTGCCGGGCGGGGGCAGCCTGCCGGCGCTGGAGGCGATCTGCGCCGACGAGTCGCTGCCCGCCGACGACGTGCTCGGGGTGGTCGGCTCGCTGGTGGACAAGTCCCTCGTCCAGGAGAGCGCCGACCGCTACCGCATGCTGGAGACCGTACGCGCGTACGCGGCCGACCGGCTCGCCGAGTCGGGCGACGACATCACCACCCGCCTGTCCCGATATTTCCTGATGTTCGCCGAAGAGCACGAGCCGCTGCTGCGGACCAGGGACCAGCTCCGCGCGATCGCCGCGTTCGACGCCGAGCACGACAACCTCATCTACGCGCTGCGCTCGGCCGTCGCCGCCCGCGACGTGACCACGGCGTCCCGGTTCGTGCGGTCACTGTTCTGGTACTGGGGCATCAGGGGCATGAGCCACCAGTTCGAGACATCACTCTCGGACGTCCTCGCGTTCGGCGACGAACTGCCCGCGGACGTGCGAGCCGCCTTCCAGGTGGTCCAGGGCGTCGCGGCCGGAACGCGGACCGAGCTGCAACCCCCCAGCCTGGACAGGCGGGCGCTGAGCTTCCACCCGGCCGTGCCCCTGTTCCGGCTGTCCCAGCTCGCCACCGCCTCCGGCGGCTCAGGCCCCGGCCAGGACGAGCTGGAACACGCCCTGAACTCCGCCGACCCCTGGGTACGGGCCAGCGCCCTGTGGGCCCAGGACTTCGTCCGCACCCAGCAAGGCGACATGACCACCGGGGCGCAGGCGCGGCGAGAGGCGCTGCGGGCGTTCGAGCAGGCCGGCGACCGATGGGGCATGGTGATGGCGCTGCTGGCCATCAGCATGGACGACGACATCCGCGGCAACCACCGGGAGGCCGTCTCATCCGCCGAGCGAGCCGTCGCCATCAGCTCCGAACTCGGCACCGAAGAGCACCTGGCCTGGTCCAAGGGGCGGCTCGCGGCGGCGCGCGCCCGCAGCGGCGACCTCACCGGCGCCCTGCGCGACCTCGACGCCGGACAGCGCCAGGCCAGGGAACGCGGGCTGCGGCGCCTCGAAACCACCCTCCTCAACCATCGGGCGGCGGTCCTGCGCCGGTCGGGCGAGTACCGGCAGGCCCACGAGGCGCTGGACCGGCTGGAGACGCTCGTGCACCGGGTGCCCATGCCCGAGGACGTCGTCCGGGGGCTGATCGCGGGTGAGCGGGTCTCGCTGCTGCTCGCCGAAGGGGACGCCGTGCGGGCGCGGGCCTTGTTCCCCCATGCCATGTGGGGGGCGTTCGCCTACGGGAACCCTGGGCATCTCGCCAGCGCGTGTGAGTGGCTGGGGCGGTTGCTCGCGCTGGAGGGGGATTTTCCGGGGGCTGCCCGCTCGCTGGGGATGAGCGAAAGGATCAAGGGGGTGCTCGATCAGGGGGATCCCGAGATCCGGGCCTTGATCGGGGAGCTGGTGGGGTGCTTGGGGGAGGACGGGTATCGGGCTGCCTATCGGGAGGGGGCCGGGATGCCCAGGCAGCAGGCGATCGATCGGCTGGCGGGGATGGCGGGGCAGCCGGGGGTGGCCTGAGCGCGGGCCTTTCGGAGCTTCCCCGCGCACGCTGCCATGCGCGCCGTGCGTGGTGGCGGCATGCGGTGCGCGGAGTCGTGCCGTGCCACTGCGCCGCCGTGTGCGCCCGCGCAGTGGCGCGTCGTCATGCGTGCCGCAAAGCCGCGTCGCAGGCCAAGCCTCGGGCCGTGCCGCAGGGCCGTGCCGCAGGGCCGTGCCGCAGGGCCGTGCCGCAGGGCCGTGCCGCAGGGCCGTGCCGCAGGGCCGTGCCGACGGAGGCCGGGCCGACGGAGGCCGGGCCGACGGAGGCCGGGCTGGTCCAGGCACTGGGTGTGGGGCGGTGGAGGGCGTCAGGCCGTGGCGCGGGCCGTGGCTTCGGAGAGGGCCTTGGCGAAGGCGAGGACGTGGGTGACCGCCTCAGGCCCGTCGGCGGCCTCGCTGACCCGCAGCGACAGGTCGTCGGCCGTGATGGCCCCCGTGTAGCCGTGGTCGGCCTCGCAGTTCTCGTCGCCGCACGTCGCCGGCTCCAGGTCCACGTGGGAGATGGCGCCCCAGCCGATCGTGAGGGTGACCTCCGTGGGAGGGACGCCCGGCACGTACGAGGCGGGGTCGGGCACGACGCGGGTGACGGCCACGGACTGGACGCGGCTCAGCCGGACCGCCTCGGTGGTGGTGGAGGCGTGGGACGCCGAGACGCCCTCGACCGCCGGGTGCTCGTCGGTGTGGCAGACGAGCAGCCGCGTCGCCGACAGCACCAGGACGGTGACGTGCCGGCGAACCTCCATGGCGGGATCGAAGGTCGCCTCGTGGTGGACCACGAACGCGGTCACGGCCTCCTTGCCCAGCGCGGATTCGACCGCATCGGTGACGAGGTCGGGGTAGTAGCCGCTGCGCTCGATCGCTTCACGCAGGCCCGCGGCTGAGACTCGGGTTTCCCTCATGGCTCCATCCTGCCAGGGCCGGGCAGTGCACTCACCCGCCGGATATAACGCTCTATAACGTCTTTTGTCTGGGCAGCGGAGGGCACTCGGGTCATGGCATTCGCTGTGGGCGGATCCGCTGAGGGCTTAGCCTGAGCAGGGCCTTCCCACCTCAGTGGAGACGGCAGAATTCGGCGTCGCCGCCTCACGAGAGGCGGCGGGGGCCGACGTCGAGGCGGGGGCCCGCCGGGGTGCGCAGGATGGCCCTGGCGCCCAGGATGATGGCGTCCGACTCCCCCACGAGCACCTGGTCGAGGTCGAGCCGGGCCACCTCCGGCAGGTCGTGGGCCAGGCGGCCGACGCGTACGAGCAGCTCCTCCAGGGCGTCCACCGCCACAGGCGGGTAGCCGTACTCGCCGAACAGCAGCGGCGCCGCCCGTACGGACCGGACGAGGGCGGAGGCGTCCTCGCGGGTCAGCGGCGCCAGGCGGAAGCCCTGGTCCTGGAGCAGGCGCGCGGTCACCTCGCCCAGCCCGAACGACACGACAGGCCCGAACGCAGGGTCCTCGACGACGCCGGCGACCGTCGGCACGGCGGGCTGCGGCGCCATCCGCTGGACGGCCAGCTCCACCCCCTCGCCGAACAGCTCGGCGAACTCGCTGTACGCGTGGCGCACCATCTCGGGCCCCGTCAGCCCCAGCCGCACGGTGCCGGCGCGGCGTGAGGCGCCGGGATCGGCCACCTTGACCACCACGGGCCAGCCGAGGCGCTCGGCGGCGGCCACGGCCTCGTCGGACGAGCGCACGACCTCGGCGGGCCAGACGGTCAGGCCGTAGCAGGACAGCAGCTCGGCGGCGTCGATCTCGACCGGCGGCCCGGCCTGGGCGAACCCGGCGGGCGAGGCCTCGGCGTCGGGCGCGCTGCCCGACAGCGTCTCGTGGACGAGGTCTCTGGCGCGCGCGGTGTCGACGCCTTCGAGCTCGTGCGGCGGCGTCGAGGGCTGCGCCCGCCAGGCGGCGTAGCGGGCCACCAGGGCCAGGGCGCGCACGGCCTCCTCGGGCGCCGCGTAGGAGGGGATGGAGCCGCGCGAGGGCGCGGAGGGGCCGGGCACGCGCAGGGCGGGATGCATGCCCAGGTGCCCGCGGAACGTCGCCACCACCGGCTTGCCGGAGTCCTTCGACACCCGGAGCAGCTCGTCGGCCACCTCCTCGGTGCGGCCCGGGATGGGCGGCATGTAGATGACGACGGCGGAGTCGACGTCGGGCGAGGCCAGCTCGCCCGCGAGGGCGCGGCCGTACTCGGCGGCGCCGGCGGCGGGGCCGAGGTTGACGGGGGCGCGCGGCTCCAGGCCGACGGCGCGGCAGGCGTGCGCGGCCAGCAGGCCGAGTGCGTCGGAGTTGGTCACGAGCGCGACCCGGGGGCCGGCGGGCAGCGGCTGGTAGGCGAGGAGCTGCCCCACGTCGAAGAGCTGGATGAGGTCGTCGACCCTGATCAGCCCGGCCTGCTCGAACAGCGAGCTGATCGCCGAGTCGGGCAGCCCCAGCTCCTCGGCCGAGTGCCCGGAGGGGGTGCCTCCGCTCTTGACCACCACGACGGGCTTGCTGCGCGCGATGCGCCTGGCCAGCCGGGTGAACTTGCGCGGGTTACCGAGCGACTCCAGGTAGAGCAGGATGACCTCGGTGGAGTCGTCCTCCTCCCAGTACTGCAGCAGGTCGTTGCCCGAGACGTCGGCCCTGTTGCCCGCGGAGACGAACGACGAGATGCCCATGCCGCGCTGCGCCACCCGCTGCAGGAGCGCGGTGCCGAGCGCGCCCGACTGGCTGAAGAAACCCACCCTCCCCCTGCCCGGCACGGTGGCGGCGAGGGTGGCGTTGAGCTTGACGGCCGGGTCGGTGTTGGCGATGCCGAGGCAGTTGGGGCCGACGACGCGCAGGCCGTAGGAGCGGGCGATGCGGGCCAGCTCGTCCTGCCTGGCCCGGCCCTGGTCGCCCGTCTCGCCGAACCCGGAGGAGACCACGACCAGCCCGTGCACGCCCTTCTCCGCGCACTCCTTGACCACGTCGAGCACGCCTTCGGCCGGCACGGCCACCACGGCGAGGTCGACGTCGCCGTCGATCTCGCTCACGCTCGGGTACGCCCGCACGCCCGCCACCGCCCGCACCTCGCGGTGCACGGGGTAGACGGGGCCGGTGAAGTCGGCGGCCAGGAGGTTGCGCAGCACGGTCTGGCCCACGCCGCCCGGCTCGCGCGAGGCGCCGATGACGGCGACGGAGCCGGGGGTGAGGAGTCTGGCGATGGAGCGGGACTCGGCCCGGTGCTCGCGGGAGATCGTCACCTCGGTGGAGGTGTCGGTCGGGGTGAGGTCGAGCGTCATGCGTACGACGCCGTCCTCGAACTGGCTCTGGGCCGTGTAACCGGCCTGCCGCAGCAGCCCCGTCATGCGCATGTTGGCGGGCAGCACGTCGGCGACGAACCGCTCGATGCCGCGCTCGCGGGCCGTGGCGGCCAGGTGCTCCAGCAGCACGGAGGCCACGCCCCTGCCCTGGTGGGCGTCCTCGACGAGGAAGGCGACCTCGGCCTCACCCGGGCCTGTGCGGTCGTAGCGGATGACGGCCACCATCTCGGCGCCGATGGTGGCGATCAGTGCGACGCGGCTGACGTAGTCGACGTTCGTGAACCGCTCGACCTCCCTGTCGGAGAGGCGGGGCCGGGGCCCGAAGAAGCGGAAGTAGATCGACTCGTCGGACAGCCGCGAGTAGAAGGAACGGAGGCGGTCGGCGTCGGCCGGGCGGATCGGGCGGACGTGCGCGGTGCCGCCGTCGGCCAGGACGACATCGGCCTCCCAGTGAGCCGGATATTGTGCCTCCACAGTCTCGACTGTAAACCCGCATCCCATATGCCAAGACCAGGGGCCCTGTTGGGCAACGCTTGTGCATCGACTCCTGCCCGGTCTCCGGGGTACGCCCCACGGGCAGCCCGCAACCTGTTACTTTTGCGGTGGCGTTCAGCCGTGGTCAAGCTCGTTTCTGAAGGCAGCAAGGTGGTGACATCATGACGCGGGTCGTCGTGGTGGGCGATCTCATGACCGACGCGGTCGCTCGCGCCCGTTATGCGCTTGCCCGGGCGAGCGACACCCCGGCGATCGTCACCATGCACGGCGGCGGCTCAGGGGCCAACATCTCTTCCTGGCTGGCCGTCGAGGGCGCCGAGGTGGCCTTCATCGGCCGCAGGGGCGCCGACATCACGGGGCGCAACCGCGACATGGAGCTGATGGGCTACGGCGTCGACGCCCGGCTCGTCATGGACCCTGAGCGGCCGACCGGCACCTGTGTCGTGCTGGTCACGCACAAGGGCGAGCGCACCATGCTCTCCGACCCGGGCGCCAATGCCGCCCTGTCCCCCGAGGACCTGCCGCGCGACCTGTTCACCCAGGGCGCGCACCTGCACCTGTCGGGCTACACGCTGATCAACGAGGGCTCGCGCGACGCGGGGCTCGCGGCGCTCGACATGGCCAGGCGCGTCGGCATGTCGATCTCGGTCGACTGCGCGTCCTCCGCGCCGCTGGAGCGCACCGGGGCCGAGCCGTTCCTGGAGTGGACGAACGGCGCCAAGCTGCTGTTCGCCAACATCGACCAGGCGAAGGTGCTGACCGGCCGCGACGAGGCCGAGGCCGCCGCCAAGGTGCTGACCGCGTGGTTCCCGCAGGTCGTCATCAAGATGACCGCCGAGGGCGCGCTGTGGTTCAGCAACGGCCGTCCCGACCCCGTGCGGGTGGCCGCCGACCCGGTCGACAAGATCGTTGACGGTACGGGCGCGGGTGACGCGTTCTGCGCCGGTTTCCTGCCCGCCTGGCTGGAGGGCAAGCCGCCGGCCGAGGCGCTGTCCTCCGGCAACCGGCTGGCGGCCAAGGCGATCATGCACCTGGGTGCACGACCGCCGTTCTAGTTCGTGCGCGTCAGGGCGGAAGAGCCCTGACGGCGCGTGATGAGGAGCCCCGACCGGCGGGTCAGCTCGTGACCGCCAGGGCCAGCGGCAGGACGGCGGGGGCGCCCGCGTGGCGGACCTGGGCGGCGGCGAGCGTCATCGTCCAGCCGGTGTCGACCCGGTCGTCCACCAGCAGCACGGGCCCGCCGCACTGGGCGATCGCGGCGCCGACCTCCTTGGGCATGGCCAGGGTGCCCCTGATGGCCTGCACCCGCTTGGCGCTGTTGAACTGCTTGCCCGGCGTACCGGCGCGGTAGCCCAGCTCCCCCAGATACGTCAGCCGCCCCACCTGGGCCAGCCGTTCGGCGAACCCGCGCACCAGCGCGGGCCTGGACGCGGACGGCACGTTGACCACGGCGACGGGCCGCTCGCGCCAGTCCCAGGCGGCCAGCACCTTGATGACCGCCGCGAACATGTCGTCCGGCATCGGCCCGTCCTCCGCCGCGAACAGCTCCCGCAGCCGGTTGCCCCAGCCGATGTCGGTCAGCCGCCCGAGCGCCCTGCCTGGCTCGGCGCCCAGCTCGGGCTTGATCCGGCCGGACAGGTCGGGCATGCCGGTGGGCCACTGCTTGCGGGCCTCGATCTCGACGCCGGGCCTGCTCAGCCGCTCGCGGGCGTTCTCGACGGCCTGCGCGCCGATCTCCGGCGAGCGGTGCCGGCCCGTGCAGTTGTCGCAGCGCCCGCACGGCGTGGCGGTGTCGTCATCGAGGTGCCTGCGCAGGAACTGCTCGCGGCACTCGGTCGTGGTCAGGTAGGCGAGCATGGCGTCCTGCTCGGCCCGGCGCTCGGCGGCGATGCGCTGGTAGCGGTCGGCGTCGTAGGACCACTCCGCGCCGGTGGCCGCCCAGCCGCCCTTGACGCGGCGGACGGCGCCGTCCACGTCGAGGACCTTGAGCATCATCTCCAGGCGGCTGCGGCTCAGGTCGACGGCGGTCTCCAGGGCGGGAGTGGACATGACGCCCCGCTCCTGCAGCGTCTGGAGCGTGGTGCGGACGACGGGCTCGGGCGGGAAGGCCAGCGAGGCGAAGTACGCCCAGATGTCGCGGTCCTCGGTGCCGGGCAGCAGGATGACCTCGGCCCGCTCGACGCCGCGCCCGGCACGTCCGACCTGCTGGTAGTAGGCGACGGGCGACTGCGGCGCACCCACGTGCACCACGAACCCGAGGTCCGGCTTGTCGAACCCCATGCCGAGCGCGCTCGTCGCCACCAGCGCCTTGATCTTGTTGTTGAGCAGCGCCTCCTCGGCCGCCAGCCGCTCGGCCGGCTCGGTCTGGCCGGAGTAGGCGGCCACCTCCAGCCCCTGCTCGCGCAGGTATCCGGCGATCTCGTGGGCGGCGGCGACGGTGAGCGTGTAGACGATGCCTGAGCCGGGCAGTTCGCGCAGGGTCTGGGCGAGCCAGGCCAGCCGCTGCTCGGCGCTGGGCAGGCGGACGACGCTCAGGTGCAGGCTCTCGCGCTCCAGCGGGCCGCGCAGGACCAGCGTGTCCTGCCCTTCCGGCTGCAGCTCGGCGGGCAGGCGCATCTGCTCGGCCACGTCGCGGGTGACGCGCGCGTTGGCGGTGGCGGTGGTGGCCAGCACGGGGATGCCCGGCGGCAGCTCCGCGAACAGCGTGGACAGCCTGCGGTAGTCGGGCCTGAAGTCGTGGCCCCAGTCGGAGATGCAGTGGGCCTCGTCGACCACCACGAGCCCGGCGCTCTCGGCCAGCTCGGGCAGCACGTTGTCGCGGAAGTCGGGGTTGTTCAGCCGTTCGGGGCTGACCAGCAGCACGTCCACCATGCCCTCGGCGACCTGGCCGTAGACCTCCTCCCACGCCTCGGGGTTGGCGGAGTTGATGGTGACGGCCCTGATGCCCGCGCGCTCGGCGGCGGCGATCTGGTTGCGCATGAGCGCGAGCAGCGGCGAGACGATGACGGTGGGGCCTTCGCCGAGCTCGCGCAGGAGGGCGGTGGCCACGAAGTAGACGGCCGACTTGCCCCATCCGGTGCGTTGCACGACGAGGACCCTGCGCCGGTCGAGCACCAGCGCCTCGATGGCGGCCCACTGGTCGTCGCGGAGCCTGGCGTGGTCGCCGGCGAGCGCCTGGAGGCGCTCTTCCGCCTCTTCCCGCAGCATCGCGGCATCGGGGGCATCAATCATGCTCCCCTTGTTACCAGACTCTCTCCTCCTTTACGGCACAGCCGCACTCACCCCGCCCGCCGCACGTGGCCGGCCCCTGTCCAGGGAGACGCTCCTCCGGTTCACGGGGCCGGCCGCCGTTACGCGCGCGACGTGGGCCGTCAGCGTGGCGGGGCTTGGCCCGGTGGCTACTTGTCGGCGTGCTCGGGGAAGGCGTTGATCGTGACCCGGTGCATCCGTCGGCGTTCCGTGTAGTCGGCGACGGCGTAGTGCTGGGTGGGCCGGTTGTCCCAGAAGGCGAGGGTGCCGGGCCGCCAGCGCAGCCGGAGCTGGAACTCGGGCGAGCGGATGTGGTCGATCAGGAACGGCAGCAGCGCCTCGTTCTCCCGGTCGTTCAGCTCCACGAGCCGCGTGGTGGAGGCCCGGTTGACGAACAGCGCCTTACGTCCCGTCTCGGCGTGCACGCGCACCACGGGCCTGGTCCTCGGGGGCCACTTGGCCTGGATCTCCGCCAGGTCGAACGGGTGCCCCTTGGAGATGGCCTTCTTCATCGACATGGTGATGTCGTGCTCGGCCGTCAGCTCGTCGCACAGCCGCTGGATGGGCTTGGACAGCGTCTCGTAGGCCAGGTAGGTGTTCGCCCAGCAGGTGTCGCCGCCCACGCTGGGCAGTTGCATGCAGCGCAGCAGCGAGCCCATGGGCGGTGTCGGCTCGAAGGTGTTGTCGCTGTGCCACTCGTCGCCGCCCTCGCCCTTGGGCGAGGTCTGGTCGAGGACGTGGATGGGGCTGGTGGAGTCCTTCTTGAAGGCGGGGTGGTTGAGCGTGCCGAAGTTCAGGGCGAACTGCAGGTGCTGGTCGTCGTCGATGTGCTGGTCGCGGAAGAACAGCACGAGGTGCTTGAGCCACCCCGTCCGCAGGGTCGCGACCTCGTCCTCCGACAGCGGCTTGCGCAGATCGACCCCGGTGACCTCGGCGCCGATGTGCTTGGTCACGGGATGGAACTCGATCATGACGCCTCCGGTGAACAGGTGGGATCCCCTTGGATGCAAGGTAAGACCCAAGCAATTGCTTGGTCAAGACGACAGGACGGCTCCGGCTCGCCGCTCGAACACATCTGCGATAAATCGAGTACGATGCCGCTGATGACGTTCTCCTCGCGCCGGTCGACCGCATGCGGAAAGATCGTTACCGTGGCGTCAGCGTCGTCCTGGATATGCCATGCAAGACCCCGCTCATGTCATCATCTCCAGGGGCACACACGTCGGATCCCCGCGACGGGGGCAGGTTACGTCGACGCCTCGCACGCCGATCTGACGCTTCGCAAGCGAGCTGACGGCTACGGTTACAGCACGAGAACAGAAGGAGGATGCGCTTCCCCTCGGCGCGACGGCCGAGGCAGCCGCGCAGCACAAGATGGCCCGACGCACGACTGCACCCCCGCCTGAGGACTTCGAGGAGCGGATCGTCGACATCGACGTATCCGCCGAGATGCGCGCGAGCTACCTCGAGTACGCCTACTCAGTGATCTATCAGCGCGCCCTGCCCGACGCGCGCGACGGCCTCAAGCCCGTGCAGCGGCGCATCCTGTACTCGATGAGCGAGATGGGCCTGCGCCCCGAGCGCGGCCACGTCAAGTCGTCCCGCGTCGTCGGCGACGTCATGGGCAAGCTGCACCCCCATGGCGACAGCGCCATCTACGACGCGCTGGTCCGCCTGGCGCAGCCGTTCTCCATGCGCCTGCCGCTGGTCGACGGCCACGGCAACTTCGGCTCGCCCGACGACATGCCCGCCGCCATGCGGTACACCGAGGCCAGGCTGGCCGCAGCGGCGATGCTCATGGTCGAGTCGCTCGACGAGGACACCGTCGACTTCAAGCCCAACTACGACGGCCAGGAGACCGAGCCCACGGTCATGCCGTCGGCGTTCCCCAACCTCCTGGTCAACGGCACCAGCGGCATCGCGGTCGGCATGGCCACCAACATGGCGCCGCACAACCTCGTCGAGGTCGTTGCCGCCGCCCGCCACCTGATCAAGAAGCCCGACGCGACGCTCGACGACCTGATGAAGTTCGTGCCTGGGCCCGACCTGCCGACCGGCGGCTCGATCATCGGGCTGCAGGGCGTGCGCGACGCGTACGAGACGGGCCGCGGCACGTTCCGGATGCGGGCCAAGTGCGCGGTCGAGCAGATCACGCCGCGACGCAAGGGCATCATCGTCACCGAGCTGCCCTACAACGTCGGCCCCGAGCGCGTGGTCACCAAGATCAAGGAGCTGGTGACCAGCAAGAAGCTCCAGGGCATCGCCGACCTGAAGGACCTCACCGACCGGCACAAGGGCCTGCGGCTGGTCATCGAGATCAAGAACGGCTTCATCCCCGAGGCCGTGCTGGAGGAGCTCTACCGGCTGACGCCGATGGAGGAGACCTTCGGCATCAACAACGTCGCCCTGGTCGAGGGCGAGCCGCGCACCCTCGGGCTGCGCGAGATGCTGCAGGTCTACGTCGACCACCGCCTGGAGGTCGTGCGCCGCAGGTCCGAGTACAGGCGCCGCAAGCGCGAGGAGCGCCTGCACCTGGTCGACGGCCTGATCATCGCGCTGCTCAACATCGACGAGGTCATCCAGGTCATCCGTTCCTCCGACGACTCCGCCCAGGCGCGCACCCGCCTGATGGAGGTCTTCGACCTGACCGACATCCAGGCCGCCTACATCCTCGACACGCCGCTGCGCCGCCTGACCCGCTACGACAAGCTGGAGCTCGACCGCGAGAAGGAGACGCTGAGCGAGGAGATCGCTCAGCTCACCGAGATCCTCTCCTCCGAGACCAAGCTCCGCCAGGTCGTCTCCGGCGAGCTGGCCGAGGTGGCCAAGAAGTACGGCACGCCGCGCCGCACGGTGCTGCTGGAGGCGCCGGGCGTCACCCGCACCCCCGTCGTCGACCTCCAGGTGGCCGACGACCCGTGCCTGGCCATGCTCTCCTCCACCGGCCTGCTGGCCCGCACCCCCGACGCCGCGCCGCTGCCCGGCGAGGGCGAACGCGCGGCGCACGACGTGCTGCTCAGCGTCGTGCGCACCTCCGTGCGCGGCGAGGTCGGCGTCATCACCTCGCTGGGCCGGCTGATCCGCGTCCAGGTCGTCGACCTGCCCACGCTGCCGCCGTCGGCCAACCCGCCGTCGCTGTCGGGCGGGCACCCGGTCTCGGAGTACGTGTCGCTGCAGCCCGACGAGAAGGTGGTCGGCCTGGGCTCCCTCGACCCCGACGGCCCCGGCCTGGCGCTGGGCACCGCGCAGGGCGTGGTCAAGCGGGTGGTGCCCGACTACCCGGCCAACCGCGACGACTTCGAAGTGATCACGCTGAAGGACGGCGACACCGTGGTGGGCGCGGTCGAGCTGGAGTCCGAAGCCCACGACCTGGTGTTCATCTCCTCCGACGCCCAGCTCCTGCGTTTCTCCGCCTCCCTCGTGCGGCCCCAGGGGCGCCCGGCGGGCGGCATGGCGGGCATCCGGCTCGACGGCGGGGCCAGGGTGATCTGGTTCGGGGTGGTCGATCCCGAGCGTCCCGCGCACGTCGTCACCGTCGCAGGCTCCTCCACCGCGCTGCCCGGCACGCAGGTGGGCGGCGGCAAGCTGTCCGACTACGCCGAGTTCCCCGCCAAGGGGCGGGCCACCGGCGGGGTGCGGGCCCAGCGGTTCCTGAAGGGCGAGGACGAGCTGCTGCTGGCCTGGGCCGGCCCGGCGCCCGCCAAGGCGGTGTCCGCGGTGGGCAAGCCCGTGCCGCTGCCGGACGAGATCGGGCGCAGGGACGGGTCCGGGGTGCGGCTGACGCACACGATCGGCGCTGTGGGCGGCGCTCTCGGCGCCGGGCCCGAGGGCGCGGACGACGGCGAGGCCGCTGCCTCGGACGAGTAAGCGAACGTGATCAGGGCCGCGACCGCATACGAGCGGGCGCGGCCCTTGCACGTCGGCCGCCCACCATTGAGGGGGCGCGGTTCTTTCACGTCGCCCGCCCCCGCCTTGTTATGAATCACGGCCCGCCACCGATCTCCTCTGAGAGAGCGCTCTCTCCCCCACTGGAGGTCCCGTGTTCAGACGCGCGTTATGGGCGGCGGCCATCACCCTGCTGGCCCCCCTGCTCCTGACCCAGCCCGCCCCCGCGGCGGCCGCAGCACCGCTCACGATCACCGACTTCGAGTCGGACGGCGTCCCTCCCGGCGTGTACGCCTGGGGCAACGACGCGGCCTCGACCCCGGCGCTCACGACCGAGCCCGGCGCCGACCGTCCGGACGCCCCCGCGACGAACCGGGTGCTCAGGTCCGTCTACGCCGTCAGCCAGTGGGGCGGCTGGTCCCACGACTTCCCTGCCACCCAGGACTGGTCCCCGTACGAGGGCTTCTCCTTCTGGGTGAAGGGCACCGCCTCAGGGCAGAAGATCTTCTTCGAGCTCAAGGACGGCGGCGGCAGCGCCGGCGCCGCGGAGCTGTTCGAGTCGTCGTTCACCGACGACACGGCCGGCTGGCGGCAGATCGCGGTGCCGTTCGCCGGCTTCACCCGCCGCACCGACTACCAGCCCGGCGGCGCGCCGACGGACGGCGAGCTGGACCTGGTCGCCATGTGGGGGTACGGCATGCGCCTGCCCACCGCCCAAGGCACGCTGCTCTGGGACGACGTCCAGCTCTACGGCACCGCGCCGCCCCGCCCCGTGCGGCTGTCGGCGGACGCGCCGGTCCACCCCGTGGACGAGAAAGGCCAGGCCGAGGTGGGCGTCACGATCACCACCTCCGGCGGCGCGCCGCTCACCGCCGACCTGAACGTGGACTACCGGACCGGCACCGGCACCGCGACCCCCGGCGCCGACTACACGGCCGTCCAGGGCACGCTCACCTTCCCCGCGGGCACGGCCTCCGGCTCCACCAGGACGTTCACGGTCAGGACGCTGCGCGACGACCGGGCCGAGGCGGCCGAGACCATCCCGATCGAGCTGTCGGGCGCGGGCACCAGGCCGCCGGCCGAACCGCCGGTCGTCGTGATCAACGCGCACGGCCTGCCGTACCTGAACGCCCGCAAGCCCGTCAGGGAGCGCGTCGCCGACCTGCTGGGCCGCATGACGACGGACGAGAAGATCGGCCAGATGACGCAGGCCGAGCGCGGCGCGCTGGCCAAGCAGAGCGACATCGCCACGTACGTGCTCGGCTCCCTGCTGTCGGGCGGCGGCTCGGCGCCGTCGCCGAACACGCCCGAGGCGTGGGCCGACATGATCGACGCCTTCCAGCTCCAGACCAGGCAGACCCGCCTCCAGGTGCCGCTGATCTACGGCGTGGACGCGGTGCACGGCCACAACAACGTCGTCGGCGCGACGATCTTCCCGCACAACGCCGGCCTCGGCGCCGCCCGCGACCCCGCCTTGGTCGAGCAGGCGGGCAGGATCACGGCCAGGGAGGTCAGGGCCACCGGCATCCCGTGGAACTTCGCGCCGTGCCTGTGCGTGTCGCGCGACGACCGCTGGGGGCGGGCGTACGAGTCGTTCGGGGAGGACCCGGCGCTGGTCAGCCGGATGGCCACGGTCATCGACGGGCTGCAGGACAACGGGGTGCTGGCCACCGCCAAGCACTACGTCGGCGACGGCGGCACCGCGTACGGCTCGTCGGCCTCCGGCGACTACACGATCGACCAGGGCGTCACCCAGGTCAGCAGGCAGGAGCTGGACAGGATCCACCTGAAGCCGTTCGAGGAGGCGGTCAGGCGCGGCGTGGCCACCGTGATGCCGTCGTTCTCCAGCGTGGATTTCGGTGACGGGCCGCTGAAGATGCACGCGCACGACGAGCTGATCAACGGCACGCTGAAGGGCCGGCTCGGGTTCGGCGGGTTCGTGATCAGCGACTGGCAGGCCATCGACCAGATCCCCGGCGACTACCCGAGCGACGTGCGCACGTCCGTCAACGCCGGGCTGGACATGATCATGGTGCCGTACGCGTACCCGCAGTTCACCAGCACGCTCAAGGCCGAGGTCGAGGCCGGGCGGGTGCCGATGGCGCGGGTGGACGACGCCGTGTCCAGGATCCTGACGCAGAAGTTCCGGCTGGGGCTGTTCGAGCGCCCGTACGCCGACCGCTCCCGCATCGGCGCCGTCGGCTCGGCGGCGCACCGCGCGGTCGCCCGCGCCGCCGCCGCCAAGTCGCAGGTGCTGCTGAAGAACGACGGCGGGCTGCTGCCGCTGCGCCGCGACGCCAAGGTGTACGTGGCGGGCTCGAACGCCGACGACATCGGCAACCAGTCCGGCGGCTGGACGATCAGCTGGCAGGGCTCCTCGGGGCCGATCACGCCGGGCACCACCGTCGTGCAGGCGATCCGCTCACGAGCCTCGTCCGTGACCTACTCCCGCGACGCCTCGGCCGACCTGGCCGGGCACGACGTGGGCGTGGTGGTCGTGGGCGAGACGCCGTACGCCGAGGGGCAGGGCGACGTCGGCCGCGCCGGGCGCACCCTGGACCTGACGGCCGCCGACCGGGCCGCCGTGGACCGGGTGTGCGGGGCGCTGAAGTGCGTGGTCCTGGTGGTCTCCGGGCGGCCGATGCTGCTGGGCGACCTGTCGGGGGTGGAGGCCGTGGTGGCGTCCTGGCTGCCGGGCACCGAGGGCGACGGGGTGGCCGATCCGCTGTTCGGGGCCGTGCCGTACACCGGGCGGCTGCCGTTCACCTGGTTCCGCTCCGTGGAGCAGATCCCGATCAACGTGGGGGACGCGACGTACGAGCCGCTGTTCCCGTACGGGTGGGGGCTGCGCACCGATCGCGCCCGCGACCGGCTCAAGGCGGCGCGGGACGAGCTGGCCCGCGGTGACGGCCCGTCCAGGGCCGCCGCCGTGACGCTGACGGCCGCCCTGGCGGGGCGCAACTGGCACGCCGACGGGTCGGTCCGCGACGCGCGGGTGGTGCTGGGCGCGGTGGGCGCCGCCGCGGCGCTGCTCGAACGGTCGAGAAGCGACTCGTACGCGGTGGGCGACGCCGTCGTCTCGGTGGCCAGGGACGTCGCTCAGAGCGGTGGCGAGCGGCCCGATCTGCAGGCGTCGGCCGATCACGAGCTGGCGTCCGGCGACCTCACGAAGGCGGTGGAGCTCCTGGCCAGAGCCGCCCGCTGAGCACGACCCCGTTGCGGCGCCCCGCCCCAGGAGCAGTCCCCTATCGCCCGGGCCCGGGCCGCCGCAACGGGAGCCTCCCTGTTACCGGCAGAGGCAGAACGGATGCCCCGCCGGATCGAGGTACACCCGGAAGTCGTCTTCCTCACTGGGCTGATGATCGTGCTTGGTGGCGCCGATCTTCAGCACCTGCCGCTCGGCCTCGTCCAGGTCCGTGACGGTGAGGTCGAGATGGAACTGCTGCGGCCTGTCGGGGCTCGGCCACGCGGGTGGCTGGTGGTCCGGCGCGAGCTGGAAGGCCAGCCGCTTGGGCGCGCCCCCGTCGCTCACCACCACCCAGTCGTCCTCGACCGAGGTGACCGGCCAGCCCAGGAGCTGGGAGTAGAACTCCGCCAGCCCCTGGGGATCCGGGCAGTCCAGCACGACGGTCCTGAACTCGGCGATGCCGCCCATCGATATCCGCCTCTCTCACGCGACAATGGATGTCATGGCTGCCAACTCGTTCATGGTTCCGCTCGGCACACCCGCGCCCTCGTTCGACCTGACCGCCATCGACGGCGGCAGCGTATCGCTGGAAGATCTCAAGGACTCTCCCGCCACTCTCGTGATCTTCCTTTCGAATCACTGCCCGTACGTGCGGCACATCGAATCCGGTCTCGCCACCTTGGCGAGGGACTACGGCGCGCGGCTGTCGATCGTCGCCATCTGCAGCAACGACAGCGTGAACTACCCCGATGACGACCCCACACACCTCGCGGAGCAGGCCCGCAGGGCCGGGTTCGGCTTCCCGTACCTGCTGGACGACACCCAGGACGTCGCCAAGGCCTACCGCGCCGCCTGCACGCCCGACTTCTTCCTGTACGACGCGCAGTTCCAGCTCGTCTACCGGGGCGAGTTCGACGGCGCGCGGCCGGGCAACGACGTGCCGGTGACCGGCTCGTCGCTGCGTGCCGCCATCGACGCCCTGCTGGACGGCGGGCCGGTGCCCGAGCAGCAGAACCCGTCGCTCGGGTGCGGCATCAAGTGGAAGCCGGGCAACGAGCCCGTCTGACGATCCGTGGTCTCCCTTCGCCGCGTGGCTCTATGATCACCAGCAGTCCCGGGCGAGTCGCCGACGACGCGAATGGAGACCTCGATGGTCGCACCACGGACTGCCTTACCGGCCCTGGCACTGGTGGCCCTGCTCGCCGCCGGCTGCGTCAACCCGGCTGAGCAACAGGGCGGCGCCACCACCGCCCCCACCTCCTCCTCCGGAGAGGCCAAACGCATCGGCTTCTTCGGCTTCGCCAAGGCGAACTCCTTCTCGGCGGCCACGTTCGCCGGGGTCGAGGAGCACGCGAGGGCCAACGGCGCCACGGCCGAGTTCCTCGATCCGAACTTCGACGCCCAGGCCCAGGTGCAGCAGCTCCAGGACGCGGTGACGGCCAAACGGTTCGACGTGTTCGTCGTGCAGGCCAACGACGGGGCGGCCGTGGTGCCCGCGATCCAGTCGGCCGTGCGGGCGGGGATCTCCGTCGTCGTGCAGTTCACCCCTGTCGGCACCCGGTACGACACCGCCGAGCCGCAGGTGGACGGCACGATCACGCTCATCGACGTGCCGACGCTGAACGGCGAGGGCCTCGGCAGGCTGGCGATCCAAGCCTGTCAGAGCAGGAAGCTCAGCCCGTGCGAGGTCGCCTACCTGGAGGGCCTGAAGGCGCTGCCCCTCGACAACGCCCGCACCCAGGCGGCCGTCGGCGTGCTGGAGTCCGCGCCCGGCGTGCGGGTCAAGGCCCGGGTCGAGGGCGGCTACACGCAGGAGAGCGGGCGCAAGGCCATGCAGGACATCCTGCAGAAGGATCCCGGCATCGACGTGGTCATCGGCTCCTCCCAGGCGGTGCTCGGCGCGGAGGCCGTGGCCAAGGGCAAGGACATCCTGTACGTCGCCAACGGCGCCTCCCGCCAGACCGTCGAGGCGGTGCAACAGGGCCGCTGGTTCGGCGCGTACTACCTGCCGGTCAAGACCCTCGGCGCCAAGGCCGCCGAGCTGGGCCTGGCCAAGGCGCTCGGCAAGAACGTGCCCGCCACGAACGTGATGACGGACGTCCCGCCCGCCACCAGCATGGGCACCAAGGACGCGCTGGCCCAGGTGAGCGGCGAATACGACGAATGACCCGCGACCACGGCATCCTCGCCGGGGTCGCGGCCCTGGTGGTGCTGCTCTCGCTGGCCACGGACACGTTCCTGACGCCGGGGAACCTGGTCAACCTCCTCGACCAGGCGGTGGTGGTGGGGCTGCTGGCGTGCGGGATGACGCTGTGCGTGATCTGCGGCGTGTTCGACCTGTCGGCGGGCGCGGTGCTCGCCGTGAGCGCCATCGTCGCCGTGGTCGTCACCCGGCACGCCGGAGTCCCCGCCGGGTACGCGGCGGCCCTGGCCACCGGAGCCCTGCTCGGCACGGTCAACGGCGTGGTCGTGGTGCTGTCGCGGGTGCACTCGTTCATCGTCACGCTCGCGCTCGGCCTGGTGCACCGGGGCGTGGCGCTGGTCATCACCGGCGGCGCGATCGTCTACCCCGGCCCCGAGCACTTGGCGGCCTTCCAGTCGCTGAGCTGGCCGACCGTGCTGGGCGGCGTCACGGCCGCCTCGCTGCTGCTGGTCGCGGTCGCCGTCGTCACCTCGGTGCTGCTGTCGCGCACCACGTTCGGCCGCCGGGTGTACGCGGTCGGCGGCAACCCCACGGCGGCCTGGCTGTCCGGGATCGGCGTGCGCACCGTCCGCGTGGGCGTGTTCGTGATCAGCGGCGTCTGCGCCGCCCTGGCCGGGCTGGTGCTCGCCGCGCGGGGCGGCTCGGCGCAGCCGGACATGGGGACGCTGCTGGAGCTGACCGCCATCGCGGCGACCGTGATCGGCGGGACGAGCATCCTCGGCGGGCAGGGCGCGGTGTGGCGCGGCCTGGTGGGCGTGCTGATCCTGACCCTCATCGGGAACGGCTTCAACCTGCTCGGCTGGAACACCACCTACCGCCCGATCGTCGAAGGGCTGCTGATCCTCGGGGCGGTCAGCCTTGATCACTCGCTCAGGCGGCGGCGCTTTTGACAGGAATGATCCACAAAGTTGTCACGACGGCGTTACGATCTGTTCCAACCGTTTTCGCGGATCCCGAAGGGCCCAGATGACCAACCCCCCGCGCGTACCGAAGGGCATCAACCCCCGCATCCCGAACGCCGCGCGCATGTACGACTACTACCTCGGCGGCAAGGACAACTTCGCGGCCGACCGCGAGGCCGCCGAGAAGATCATGGCATTGGGGCCCAGCCGGGAGATCTGCCTGGCCAACCGGCGGTTCCTGGGCAGGGCCGTCCGCCACGTCGCCGGCCTCGGCATCGACCAGTTCATCGACCTCGGCACCGGCCTGCCCAACCAGAACAACGTGCACGAGGTCGCCCGCGAGATCCACCAGGACGCGCACGTCGTCTACGTCGACTACGACCCCGTGGTGATCGTTCACGCCCGCGCCCTCCTCGCGGGCACCGACACGAACATCACCATCGTGCACGCCGACATCCGCGACCCCGCCTCCATCCTCGACGCCCCGGAGACCACGAAGCTCATCGACTTCAGCCGGCCCGTGGGCGTGGTGTTCCTCGGCGTGCTGCACTGCCTCACGGACGCCGAGGACCCGTGGGGGGTGGTGGCCGCCTTCCGCGAGCGGCTCGCGCCCGGCAGCGCGCTCGTCGTCTCCCACCTCACCGACGACGCCCACCCGGAGGTGGGCAAGGCTGCGCGCGAGGTGTACGACGACGCGGACGCGCCCCTGATCCACCGGGGGCATGCGGCGGTGGCCCGGATGTTCTCGGGGTTCGAGGTGGTGGAGCCGGGGGTGACGCATGTGGATGCTTGGCGGCCGGAGGAGGCTTGGGAGAGGGAGCTGGCGGGCGGGGAATGGTGGTACGTGGGCGTCGGACTCAAACCCTGACCCCTCGCCGCCCGGCGAACCCGCCCGCGCCACACCTCAGGTTCGCCCCTCCCCAGGCCACAGCTCCAGCGCACCTCAGCCCACAGCCCAGCACGCACCCAGGTCACAGCCCAGTCGCGCCCCAGCCCCAGCACAGTCGCGCCTCAACCCACAGCCCGGCACGCACCCATCGCGCCCAGCCCACAACCCAGCACGCACCCAGTCATGCCTCAGCCCACAGCCCGGTCGCGCCTCAGGCCATGAGCCAGCCCACCCCGGGGCGTGCCCCGCCGCGCCCTGGGTCGCGTCCGCGATCGCGTCACCACCCCGCGCACGCCCGAGGTCACGACCCCGAGCACGCCCTGAGGCCGTGTCTCAATGCCTTAGGTCGCGGCGGCGATGGCGGCGGGCAGGGCGAGCAGCAGGTCGTGCGGCTCCCCGCCCTCCCACTGCCGGATCAGCTTGTTGCCCGCCTCCCCCGGATCGAACCCCTCACACCCCAGCGGCCCGAAACACCCGGCCTGATCCAGCATGAGGATCAGCGGGTCGTCTTCGGGAAGACCACCCGCATAGGCGGCGGCATCGAGCAGAGCCAGGGCGGACCTGGCGTTACGGCCGTCATCCCTGGTCTCCACGCGATCGAGGCGGCGCCGGGCCTGGGCGCGGAGGTACACGGCGAGCGATTCTGACCTACTCACGACAAACCTTCTTGGGTCACGTACGTACGGCTACGACATCATCACTCAAAGTGAAGGCCATTCGTGGGAGGTTTGCCAAGTCCAGCCTGTCGCCACCCCGCCATCGCGAAAATTGCGGCATGAGAGAAGATTTGTGACATGAGTGCGTTCGACGACCTGTATGCCGCCAACGCGAAGTTCGCCGAGACGTTCGGCGACTCCGGCCTGACGGGCCGGGCCGCGCGCGGCCTCGCCGTTGTGACCTGCATGGACTCCCGCATCGACCCGCTGGGACTCCTCGGACTGAAGCCCGGCGACGCCAAGATCCTGCGCAACGCCGGCGCCCGCGTGACGGACGACGTGCTCCGCACGCTCGTACTGGCCGTCGTCCTGCTGGGCGTCGACCGGGTCCTCGTCATGCCCCACACCGACTGCGGCATGGCCAAGGCCACGGACGCGGACGTACACAGGCTGGCGGGTGAGCGCGGCATCGACACGCGCAGCCTGGACTTCCACACCGTCCCGGATCAGGACGAGGCGCTCAAGCACGACCTGACCAGGATCAGGACGTCCCCGTTCCTGCCGCAGGGGATGCCGGTGAGCGGCGCCATCTACGACGTCCGCTCAGGCAGGCTGTCCCCTTCCGACCACTGAGTCTCCCCGTTCCGTCCCGATGCCCCTGCCGCGCCGCGTGCCGGGGCATCGGCGCGTTCTGGGCCGGGACGCGCTCAGAGGCCTCAGCGCGTACGAGATGGGGCAGGGCGTACAGGAAGGGCAGGAAGGGGCGCACGCCCGCTCACGAGGCACCACAGCGCCACAGAGGCGCCACAGAACCGCAGGAACCCCACAACGCTGCACGCCGCCGCGCCAGGCCCGCGTCAGCCCAAGCCCGCCGCGCGCCAAGCCCGCCGCGCGCCAGGCAGCGCGTCCACGCCAACAAGGCGCCAAGCACCGGCTCGCACCGCCGCGCCAACACCACCCCGCGCTCAGCCTGCGCAGGCCACCCAAGGCTCCACGCAGGCGTAGCCCTGGACCAAGTCGGGCTCAGGCGTCGATGTGATCCCGGTCCACCTCAGCCGCACTGCTGACGATGAACTCCCGCCGAGGCGCGACCTCACTCCCCATCAGCAGGTTGAAGATCCCCTCAGCCCCTTCGGCGTCCTCGATCCGCACCCTCCGCAGAATGCGGTGCCGCGGATCCATCGTGGTCTCCGCGAGCTGATCGGCATCCATCTCACCCAGACCCTTGTACCGCTGCACCGGGTCCTTCCACCGCTTGCCCCGCCGCTCCAGGTCGCGCAGCACCTTCTGCAGCTCGGCGTCGGAGTAGCAGTAGATGTACTTCTCCTTGCCCCGCCCCGGGTTGGTCAGCTCGATGCGGTGCAGCGGCGGCACGGCGGCGAACACGCGCCCCGCCTCCACCATGGGCCGCATGTAGCGGTGGAACAGGGTGAGCAGCAGGCAGCGGATGTGGGCGCCGTCGACGTCGGCGTCGGCCATCAGGATGACCTTGCCGTAGCGGGCGGCCTCGATGTCGAAGGAGCGCCCCGAGCCGGCGCCGACGACCTGGATGATCGCGGCGCACTCGGCGTTCTTGAGCATGTCGCTCACGGACGCCTTCTGCACGTTGAGGATCTTGCCGCGGATCGGCAGCAGCGCCTGGAACTCGGAGTCGCGGGCGAGCTTGGCCGTGCCGAGGGCGGAGTCTCCCTCGACGATGAACAGCTCGCTGCGGTCGAGGTCGTCGCTGCGGCAGTCGACGAGCTTGGCGGGGAGCGCGGAGTTCTCCAGTGCGCTCTTGCGGCGCTGGTTGTCGCGGTGCTCGCGGGCCGCGATGCGGGCCTTGGCGGCGGCGACGATCTTCTCCAGCACCGCCCGCAGCGGCTGCTTGTAGCCGCGCGGCGGGTTGGTGAACAGCTCCTTGAGCTCCCGCGAGACGACGTGGGAGACGATGCGGGTGGCCGCGGAGGTGCCGAGCACCTCCTTGGTCTGCCCCTCGAACTGCGGCTCCGGCACCCGGACGGTGACCACGCCGGTCAGGCCTTCTGAGATGTCGTCCTTGGTGACGGGGTCGTCGCCGTTCTTGAGCAGGCGGGTCTCGCGCAGCAGCTCGTTGATCGTGCGGACGAGGCCGCGCTCGAAGCCGGTCAGGTGAGTGCCGCCCTTGGGGGTGGCGATCACGTTGACGAACGAGCGGACCGTGGACTCGTAGCCCTTGCCCCAGCGGACCGCCACGTCGACGCTCAGCTCGCGCTGCACCTCGGTGGGCGTCATGTGGCCCTGGTCGTCGAGGACGGGCACCGTCTCGTGGAAGTGGCCGACGCCCTGCATGCGCAGCACGTCGCAGACGGGCTCGTCGCGGGCCAGGAACTCGGCGAACTCGGAGATGCCGCCCTCGAAGCGGAACTCCTCCTCGATGCGCTCCTCGTGCCTGCTGTCGTAGACGGCCAGGGTCAGGCCGGGCACCAGGAACGCGGTCTGCCGCAGCCGCACGTGGATCTCGTCGAGCGAGACCTCGGCGTCGGGCAGGAAGATCTGCGTGTCGGCCCAGAACCGCACCCGGGTGCCGGTGACGGTCTTGGGGATCTTGGCGCCCAGCCGCAGGCCGGACTTCTTCTTGAACTTGGCCGCCGGCCCCTCGCCGTCGAAGACGCCGGTGACGCCGCGGCGGAAGCTGATCTCGTGCACCACCCCGCCGTGGTCGACCCACACGTCGAGGCGCGAGGACAGCGCGTTGACCACGGACGCGCCCACGCCGTGCAGGCCGCCGGAGGCCCCGTAGGAGCCGCCGCCGAACTTCCCGCCCGCGTGCAGCTTGGTGTAGACGAGCTCCACCCCGGTCAGGCCGGTCTTGGGGTGGACGTCGACCGGGATGCCCCGGCCGTTGTCGCGGACCTCGATGGACCCGTCCGCGTAGAGCTCCACCTCGATCCGGTCGCAGTGACCGGCAAGCGCCTCGTCGACGCCGTTGTCCACGATCTCCCAGAGGCAGTGCATGAGCCCGCGACTGTCGGTGGACCCGATGTACATGCCCGGGCGTTTCCGCACGGCCTCCAGGCCCTCAAGCACCGAGAGGTGACGAGCCGTGTAACCCGCCTCCACAAGCGTCACTCCAGCTCCCCTGGTCTAGGCATCGAACACGTGTGCGTAGCCTACCGTTCTTCCCCTACGCGCGCGTACAAGCTTGCCATGGCGTCACGTTTGCCGTTACCAACCGGCTGATCGTCATTACTTTGGGACACATTCCGCTCTGGGCGTAGCGGGGGGGCGGTTGGGAACGTCCAGGTCCGGTTAGATGTTGTTCCAAGTGACTGACGCCAGATCCTCGCTTCGGCGGGGGTGACCCGAAAGGCGATACGTGACTGGAGCTCTCGCCCCCGTTAAGCCGCTGACGGCCCTCGACCGCTGCGACCGCTGCGGCGCCCAGGCCTACATTCGCGCGACCCTGCCTGTAGGTGGGGAGCTGCTGTTCTGCGCCCACCATGGGCGTCAGCACATTGCAGCGTTGCGCGAAAAGGGTGCCGACATCCTGGACGAGTCGGCTCGACTCAGCGAAACCCCAACCATTGCCCCCAACGACGAGCGCTGACCCGCGCTGGTCGTGATGACATAACCACATATTGCATGATCAGAACGGCGACCCCGAGACACCTCGGGGCCGCCGTTCTGCTTATTCGAGGTGAAACGCACGCCCGGGCGTGTCGCGGCGCCTCCCCAGCTCATCGCACCCGGTAGTGGTACCGGCCCGCGACCTCGAACCCCTCACCGCGATAGAGCGCCTGAGCCGCCACGTTCCCCGCCGTCACCACCAGATAGGCGGACGTGATCGCCTCCCCGGCCCGCTCCACCAGGGCCCGCAGCACCACCCGCGCCAGCCCCCGCCGCCGCGCCTGAGGCAGCGTGGCCATGCAGTAGATCCCCAGCGTGTCGCCCTGCGGAACGCCCCGCCCGACGGCCAGCACCGCCCCGTCCTCCTCGTACGCCGCGTACCAGGCGGGCACCCCGGCGCAGATCCGCGCGGCCTCCTCCAGGCCGGTGCCGTACCGCCCGTCCACGGCCCACCAGGCCTCCAGCCATTCCTCCCACGGCCCCTCGGCGATCCGGACCCCAGGTGCGGGCTCGCCCTTGGGCCGGCCGGTCATCACGAGGGTGGGGTCCACCAGGTCGTACCCGCGGCGCTCCAGCTCCTCGTCCAGCCCGGCGGGCGCCGAGGTGCCGACCGAGAAGACGCAGCGCTGCCCGCGCGCGCCGTAGAACGCCTCCGCGGCGCGGATGGCGCCGTCCAGGTCGGCGGGCGGGCGGGTGGCGAGCACGGAGTTGGCGCGCTTCGTCACCCCGCCGGCGTGGCGGAACACCCACCCGTCGTGGGGCTGCTGCTCGTACGCGGGCCAGGTCTCATGGACGAGACGGTCGAAATCCATCCCGGCAGGTTAACCGCCCCAAGGCCGGCCGGGGTCCGCCGGGTAGGGCGCTGGCCTGGGCCAATAGGGTATGGGGCTGTGTTGATTCTGTTGCCGCCGTCCGAGGGCAAGGCCGCGGAGGGCAGCGGGCCTCCCGTGGGCGAGCTGTCGTTCCCCGCTCTCGGCAAGCACCGCACGCGGGTGCTGAACGCGCTGGTCCGCGCCTCCAAGCGCCGGGACGCCCTCGACGTGCTCGGGCTGACGCCGGGGCTGGCGGGCGAGCTGGCCAAG
Organism: Nonomuraea monospora; assembly: GCF_039531895.1. Lineage (NCBI taxonomy): Bacteria > Bacillati > Actinomycetota > Actinomycetes > Streptosporangiales > Streptosporangiaceae > Nonomuraea > Nonomuraea monospora. Next base: position 20,939 of record NZ_BAAAQX010000052.1, on the reverse strand, counting down.
AACGCGGCACTGAAGAGCGCCCCCACGCTGCCCGCCGCCGCGCTCTACACCGGCGTGCTCTACGACAATCTCGGCCTGGAGACTCTGGATGAGGCGTCGCGGAAGCGGGCCGAGGAGTCGGTGCTGATCTTTTCGGGGCTGTGGGGTGTGGTGAAAATCACAGACCTCATTCCGCCTTACCGGCTCTCCATGGGGGTCAATCTGCCGCCGCTCGGCGGGCTGGCCGCCTTCTGGCGGCCCAAGGTGACCAAGGAACTGGACGGGATTGCGGGGCTGGTGGTGGATCTGCGCTCGGCCACGTACGCGGGCGCGTGGCAGCCCGGCTCACGGTCGGTCACGGTACGGGTCTTCCGCGACGGCAAGGTCGTCAGCCACATGGCCAAGGCCACCCGGGGCGAGATCGCGCGTGCCCTGCTCCGCCAGGAGACGGCTCCGGAGAGCCCCGACGAGCTGGCCAAGATCCTGGACGCCCTCGGCTACACGGTGGACCTGGCCGAGCCCGCGCGCCCCACCCGCCCCTGGACCCTGGACGTGCACGTCACCGACCCCACCTGAGCCGACCCACCCCACCTGTGCCCACCCCGTCTGACGGACCCCGCCTGACCGGCCCGCCTGTCCAGCGCAATTCCCGCGTCCGGCCAGGCACGGCACAGCACCAGCACCAGCACCAGCACCAGCACCAGCACCAGCACCAGCACCAGCACCAGCACCAGCCAGGAAACACCGCGCGCGCTCCGCCGGAAACACCGCGAGCCACACGCCGCCGGAACACCGCTCGCCGCCTCACAAGCGCCCCGCCGGAAAAACCGAACGCCCCACCGGAAACTCCCGGCGGGGCGTGCGGATCAAGCGGAGCGTGCCGTATCAGTCCAGGTAGTCACGCAGAACCTGGGACCGCGACGGGTGGCGCAGCTTGGACATGGTCTTCGACTCGATCTGGCGGATGCGCTCACGGGTGACCCCGTAAACCTTGCCGATCTCGTCCAGCGTCTTCGGCTGACCATCGGTGAGGCCGAACCGCATCGACACGACGCCCGCTTCGCGTTCCGACAACGTGTCGAGAACGGAGTGCAGCTGCTCCTGCAGCAGCGTGAAGCTGACGGCGTCGGCCGGCACGATGGCCTCGGAGTCCTCGATGAGGTCACCGAACTCGCTGTCGCCCTCCTCACCCAGCGGGGTGTGCAGGGAGATGGGCTCGCGGCCGTACTTCTGGACCTCGACGACCTTCTCGGGCGTCATGTCCAGCTCGCGGGCCAGCTCTTCCGGCGTGGGCTCGCGGCCCAGGTCCTGCAGCATCTGCCGCTGGACGCGGGCCAGCTTGTTGATCACTTCGACCATGTGGACCGGGATGCGGATGGTCCGCGCCTGGTCGGCCATGGCACGCGTGATCGCCTGCCGGATCCACCACGTGGCGTAGGTGGAGAACTTGTAGCCCTTGGTGTAGTCGAACTTCTCGACGGCCCTGATCAGACCCAGGTTGCCTTCCTGGATCAGGTCGAGGAAGAGCATGCCGCGGCCGGTGTAGCGCTTGGCCAGCGAGACCACGAGCCGGAGGTTGGCCTCCAGCAGGTGGTTCTTGGCCCGGCGGCCGTCCTCGGCGATCCACTCCAGCTCGGCCTTGACGTCGACCGGCAGGTTGTCGGTCTCGCCACCGCCGAGCTGCTCCTCGGCGAACAGGCCCGCCTCGATGCGCTTGGCCAGCTCGACCTCCTGCTCGGCGTTGAGCAGGGGGACCTTGCCGATCTGCTTGAGGTAGTCCTTCACCGGGTCGGCGGTGGCGCCGGCGGCGGCCACCTGGGCCACCGGAGCGTCATCGTCGTCGTCGGAGAGGATCAGGACCTCTTCCTCGGTCTTCTGCACCGCGGCCACGTCGGCGGCCTTGGGCTCCTCTTCGGAGTCGTCGTCGTCGGAGTCGCCCTCGGACTCGGACTCGTCCTCGGCGACGATCTCCTCGACGTCGATGTCCTCGAGGTCCTCCAGCTCCACGTCGCCGTCGAGCTCGATGTCCTCGTCGTCGTCCGACTCGCCCCGCGGGGCGTCGGTCGCCTTCGGCTTGGTCTCGGCAGGCCCAGCGTTCTTCTGCTCGGCCTTCTTGGCGGCGGCGGGTGCCGCGGCCTTCTTCGCCGCCGGAGCGGCCTTCTTGGCAGGGGCCGCCTTCTTGGCGGCCGGCTCGGCTTCAGCGGTGCCCACGACCGCGGTCACGGTCTCGGGCTGCTGCTCTTTGGCGGCCGCCGCCGTCTTGGTCTTGACGGGGGCGGCGGTGCGGCGCTTTGCTGGACCACGAGACTTCTTCGGCGCAGCCGAATCCGCGGCGGTCACCACCACGGTCACGCCCTCTTTGCTGAGGTTCCGCAAGAACGCGGCGGCGTGCGACATGGGGATGTCCGCCTCCTCGAAGGCCTGACGGACATCCTCAGACTCGAGGAAACCCTGCGAGCGCCCACGCTCGAGCAGTCGCTGAATGACGGGCTCGTTCAGCTCTTGTGGCTTCGAGCGAGTCGAACTTGCAGGCGACACGAACACCTCTCGAACGAACGCGTGGCGACAATGGACCCAGATGCCCGCTGGGGGGCTGTTGCCTCTCTCGGAGATCGGTGAGGCCGTGCGGACCGCGACGGACCTGCACAGCATTGTGGCACGACCCCGCACTCCATACGGCCACCTCCCGGCGGTTGACCTCCACCCTAGGCCGACCGAGACAGTAGTGCGTACGTAAGCGGGGCACTGATACCCGAAAGCAACCGTTATGACTGTTTCATTCAGTCACTCTTCGTGGCTGGTGGGACGTGAATTGCTAGCGCGGTAACGTCATCATCCTGTTCATATCCAGACAACATCCGGTCAACCAGGAAGTCCAGCAGCATGTGAGGACTACTCACCACCTCAGGCGGCGCTTCGGTCACAACACTGCAAAGCTCTGCGAGCCCGGCGTCCAGCCCTCGCTTCCGGTTCTCGACGAGACCGTCGGAGTAGAGCACGGCGGTATGGCCGGGCGGCACCACGAACCGGAACTGCCGACGGCTGGTCGGCCAGCCTAGCGGAGTGCCCGGCTCGGCGTCGCACAGGATCGCCGTGCCCTGCGGAGAGACCAGGACGGGTGGCGGGTGACCGGCCAGGGCCAGCGTGCCCTCGCCGGTGACGGGCTCGACCACCATGTACGCCAGCGTCGTGACCTGCTCTTCCTCCTCCGTGGCCTCGAAGACCCTGTCGAGGCCGGTGAGCACGGCCGCGGGCGGCGGGTTGGTCAGCGCCAGGGCGCGCATGGCGTTGCGGATGCGGCCCATTCCGGCCGCGGCCTTGACGCCCTTGCCCATGACGTCGCCGACGACCGCCGCGACCCGGCCGTCCTGCAGCACGAAAGCGTCGTACCAGTCGCCGCCGACCTGCACGTGGCGGCTGCCCGAGCGGAAGCGCTGGGCCAGCACCAGGCCCTTGACCACCGGCAGGCGGTCGGGCAGCAGGCTGCGCTGCAGCGTCTCGGCGGTGCGGTGCTCACGCTCGAAGAGCGTGGCCCGCTCCACGGCCAGCGCGCACTGGCCGGCCAGCGCCTCCAGGAAGACGCCGTCCTCCTGAGAGATCTTCTGCGGCCTGGTGAAGGAGAATCGGAGCGCTCCCAAGGCGCGGCCTGCGGCCAGCAGCGGCAGGCCCACCCAGGCCCGCTCGTCGCCGTGCGCCAGGAAGCCCGCCAGCACCTCCTCGTCGCCGCCCGCCTCCAGGAGCTGGGCCTTGAGCGACTCGGGCGACTCGGCGAACACGGGCCGGCGGCTGTTGACGGCCATGGTCATCACGTTGGAGTGGGACAGCGGGATCTCGTCGCCCGTCGCCCCCGAGGCCTCCAGGATGCCCTCGCCGTTGATCAGCTTGAGCGCGGCGCGGTCGGTGTCGAGCAGCGCTACCGCCGAGCGGTCGGCGGCCAGGGCGGTGCGGCCCACGTCGATGATGACCTGCACGACCTGCTCGACCGTGAGCGCCTCCGCGAGCATCGCGGTGGCGCCCTGCAGCCGGGCGGTGCGCAGGGCGGCGGCGCCGAGCTGGTCGGTCAGCCTGCCGCGCATCTCCTCGGCCTCGCGCTGCGGCGTGACGTCGGTGTTGGCGCCGACCCACTCGACCACCCTGCCGTGGCGGATGATCGGCACGGCCCGCACCTCGAAGTGGCGGTAACCGCTGGCGCGGGTGCGCACGCGGTAGTTCCACTCGAACATGGTGCGGCCGCGCAGCGCCTCGCGCCACGCCTCCTCGGTCTGCTGGCGCTCCTCGGGGTGCACGACCTCCAGCCAGCCGCTGGCGAGGTACTCCTCCAGGCCCTGACCGGTGATCGCGCGCCACTGCGGGGCGTCCTCGACGACCGCGCCGGTGGGCGAGGTGATCCAGACGAGCTGGGACTGCGCCTCGACCAGCGAGCGGTAGCGCTCCTCGCTGCGGCGCAGCGCCTCCTCGGTCTGGCGGCTCTCGGTCACGTCGAGGCCGACCAGCGCGACGGCGCGCAGCTCGCCCGCGTCGTCGTGGACCGGCGAGAACGACAGCGACCAGTGCCGGGTGTCGCCCTCTGCGGAGCGCACCCGCACGCGGCCCTCGGTCACCGGGGCGTCGGTCTCGATGACGGCCTGCACGGCGTGGGTGATGATCTGACTGAGGTCGGCGGCCAGCACCTCGACGGGCTGGCGGCCCACCATGCGCTCCGCGGGTACGTTGACGACATCGCTGAACACGTCGTTGACCCGCTGGACGCGGCTGTCGGCGTCGAAGAAGGCGAAGGCGAACTCTGCCTCCGACAACATGCCCTTGAAGAGGGCGGAGTCTGAGATGTCCACATCCGACTCCCGGGGACGGGGAACGGAGGTCTCGGCGCTCATGGTCCGCACCTCCGTCGCGTGCCAGGGTCTCCCACGCGGCACATCTCCATAACTGTGTATCGGCGTAGCGCAGCTCCGGGCGACCGGATCCTGCAGTACATCATCGACGATGGGCAGGTACGGACGGAAGCCCCCGCCGTGGCCCGGTCGACTCTAGGGTCTACGCATCCTGTCAAAGTCGCTCCACGTTGCGCAGCAAGATCAGGTTACAGCGTCACATCGCCGGGCCCGGATCGCCGTGGCGGACGCCCGTCAGGCTACTGCCCCTACCGGCTCTTCGCCGCCTGCTTGGCCTCCTGCTTGGTGGCCCGCACGAGGCTCAGGCTGTCGGCGTCGACCACGTCGGCGACCGACCGGTGCGAACCCTCCTCGCCGTAGAGCCCGGCCGCCTCACGCCAGCCTGACGGCTGGACCCCCAGCTGCTTGCCCAGCAATGCCAAAAAGATCTGGGCCTTCTGCTTGCCGTATCCCGGCAGGGCCATGAGTCGTTTCAACAACTCTTTGCCGTCGGCGACGCCGGCCCAGATCTTCTCCGGCTGCCCGTCGTAGTGCTCGACGAGGTAGGCCGCGAGCTGCTGCACCCGGCCCGCCATGGACTTGGGGTAGCGGTGCACGGCCGGTTTCTCCGCCAGCAGCGCGACGAACGCCTCGGGGTCGTAGGAGGCGATCTCCTGTGCCGTCAGGTCGCGCCCGAGCCGCTGGGAGATCGTGTAGGGCCCCGTGAACGCCCACTCCATCGGGATCTGCTGGTCGAGCAGCATGCCGACGAGCAGGGCGAGCGGGCTGCGGCCGAGGAGCTCGTCTGCCTCGCTCCGCTGGGCGAGCTGGATGCGCATGAAGACAGCTTCGCATGAAAGCTCGCCGGGTGAAGTGAACACAGACGTCGCGGAGCCTTGACACGGGCCGGAGAAAAGGTGAAATGAGAGCGCAAGTCGCCCTGCTGACATTCCTGGGGGTTTGCCCCTGGGGTTCCAGAGGAATCTCACTTCTATGCTCGCTCTGGCCACACGGTTCCTGCGGGAGCCGGTCAGTCTCAGGCTGGCCGAAGAGTTCCTGACCGTACCCGTGGACACGATCGACCGCTGCGTGGCCGACGTGTGCGCGTGCGCACAGCATCTGGGCATCTCCGCCACGCCCGAGATCGTGGAACGCATCGCCCGCGAGCACCTGCTCGCGATCGTGAACTCCGCGCCTCCGCCCCGGGCCCTCCGCTAGGGACATCAGGGGGATGCGGGACAAGGCGGGTGGACGCTCCGCGTGCCCGCAGAAAGCGCCTTCCCCGATAACATCGGGGTCACCAGGCCGTGTTCTCCGCACCGTCAGCGCCTGGAATACGAGAGAGTGAGGGCGTGCGCCGACACCGACGAGATCCCCGGGAGAGCACCCCGCCAGACGACGTGTTCAAGGAGATGGTGCAGGCGGCTCGCGAGCTGCTGGCCGTACGCACCCCTCTCGACGCGGAGCTGATGGTCTCCGACATGATCGGAGCCTGGTGGGGCAGGCGGGTCAGGGGCGGCGACGTCGAGCAGGTGCTCGGTGAGGGGCTGGTCGACTACGCGGCCAAGGCCGGCACGCCGGCCTCGCTGACGTTGCTGATCTGCCTGGCCTATCTCGGCACGGCCCGGCAGGGCGCCAAGGCCGAGGGCGCGGCGCTGGCGATGATGGAGTCGGGCGTGGCCAGGCCGGGCTGGGCCGACCGGGTGGGCGCGGTCAAGCCGGCCGGCTGCTACGTCTCCCGCGACGCCTACGGCGACCAGGACACGGTCATCTGCACGTTCGCCTACCGCTGGAACGACAGCGAGCAGCCGATCGACCGCCACGCGATGGTCATGGTGGTCGACTACAACATGAGCGGCATGGCCCGCGACGCCTGGGTGTCCTCCCAGGTCGACAAGCTGCTGGAGCAGGCCAGGGCCGAGGCGGCGGGCAACCCGCTGCTGCTGTTCGAGGAGATCCAGCCCGAGCAGGCCAGGGCGCTGCTGGAGTCGGCGATGAAGGCCACCAGGGAGCCGAAGACGCCGCCGCCGGTGAGCGAGAGCTACAGCGCCTACCACGCCTTCGCCCGCGCCCGGCTCAAGGCGCTGCCGCCAGGGCGTAAGCGGCCCGCGCCGCTGCACATCGAGGCCCCGTACAGCAGGGAGCGGCGGGCCATGCTGGCGGCGGAGTTCCTGGCGTCCGACGCGGCCGAGCACCTGTCCGACCCGTCGGCGGCCTCGCGCTGCGCCGACCACATCATCGACTACGGCTGCGAGCAGGACTTCAACCGGCCGCTGCGGGTCAGCCCGACCAAGTGCGAGACGTTCCTGCTCGACTGGCTGCCGCGCAAGGTGATGCTGAGCGTGGCCGAGCAGGAGGCGATGCCGCACGTGCTGTCGGCGTGGGTGCGCTTCGCCGCCCACCGCTCGGGGCTGCCCGAGCAGGGGCTGAAGGCCACGCTCGACGCGGTGTGGGAGGCGACGGGCAAGTTCCCCGAGGCCTACCGCGACCCGACGTCGTTCGGGCTCGACCGGCCGCTGCTGGAGCGGCTGCTGCCGGACGGCGACCTGTCGGCGCTGGCCAGGCGGGCCTTCGCGTTCCCCTACCTGCAGGGCACGCACAACGGCATCGACCTCGACAAGCTCGACCCGGCCGACCAGGCCGACCGGCGCACGTTACTCGAGATCGACCACGGCGGCGCGATCGACCAGGAGCACCTGGCCTGGCACGAGGAGATCGCGACGAGGCTGTGGGACGGCGATCCGCCGCAGCTCTGGGAGGCGGCGCAGCGCCTGCTCGACCTGGGGCACGACCGCCACGACGTGCTGCACGTGCTGATCGAGATCGCCGAGCGGATCGGCGGCGATCCGGAGGAGCTGGCCGCCGCCCTCGACGACATCGCCGACATCCCGGACGAGTTCTGAAAAATGGCGATGTACGAGCGGCTGAGCGAGGGCCGTTACCTCGCCTCGGAGCACACGCAGGGCCCGTGGGACCCGCGCACCCAGCATCTGGGCCCGGTCACCGCGCTGGTCGCGCACGAGCTGGCGCGCACCGCGCCCCGCCCGGGGCTGGAGCTGTCCAGGCTGGTGGTGGACGTGTTCGCGCCGGTGCCCGTGGCCGAGCTGGAGGTGGCGACGGAGGTCGTACGCGACGGCAAGCGGGTGCAGTGCCTGTCGGCGAGCGTGTCGTCCGGCGGCAGGGAGTTCGTCAGGGCCACCGCGTGGCGCATCCGCGAGGCCGACACCCCGCCCACGCAGGTCCGGGAGGCGCCGCCGCTCCCGCCGCGCGAGGAGGAGCACGCGCGCTCGTGGCTGCAGTCCGGCTTCGGGTACGGCAGGGCGCTCGACTGGCGCTTCGTCACCGGCGGCCCCCTGGAGCTGGGCCCCGCCACGGTCTGGGGCAGGCTCACGATGCCGCTGGTCGAGGGCGAGGACACGACGCCGGTGGAGCGGGTGGCGGTGTTCGCCGACAGCGGCAACGGCGTCAGCCTCGCCCTCGGCTTCGACACCCACGTGTTCGTCAACGTGGACCTGACGATCTCGCTGTTCCGCGCGCCGGTGGGCGAATGGGTCTGCATGGACGCGGAGACCGTCATCGGCCCGTCCGGCCGGGGCCTGACTCGTTCCACTTTGTACGACGTGGCAGGTGAGATCGGCACGGCCACTCAGACGCTGTTCGTCGCGCCGAGGCAGGGACAACCGCCATGATGGACGCATGGTGATCGACCTCAACGCGGACCTCGGCGAGGGCTTCGGCATCTGGAAGCTGGGCGAGGACCTCGCCCTGCTCGACATCGTCACGAGCGCCAACGTGGCGTGCGGCTTCCACGCGGGCGACCCGGTGACGATCAGACGCACGTGCGCCGCGGCCGTCGACCGGGGCGTGGCGATCGGCGCGCAGGTGTCCTACCGGGATCTGGCCCACTTCGGGCGCAGGGAGATGGACGTCGAGCCGGAGGAGCTGTGCGCCGAGGTGCTCTACCAGCTCGCGGCGGTCGACGGCATCGCCAGGGCGATGGGCGGCCGGGTGGCCTACGTCAAGCCGCACGGCGCGCTGTACAATCGGATCTGCCGCGACGAGCAGCAGGCGGCGGCGGTGATCGAGGCGGTGGCCGACTACGACCCCTCGCTGCCGGTCCTCACGCTGCCCGGCTCCGTGGTGCACAAGGTGGCGGCGGCCGAGGGCGTGCCGACGGTGAGCGAGGCGTTCGCCGACCGCGCGTACACGCCGCAGGGCATGCTGGTGCCGCGCAGGGAGCGGGGCGCGGTCATCCACGACGCCGCCACGGTGTCCGCCCGCGCGTGCCAGATGGCCGTGGAAGGCTCTGTGACGGCCGCTGACGGAAGTTCCGTGCCGATCGCGGCTCGTTCCATCTGCGTTCACGGCGACACGCCTGACGCGGTCAGGCTGGCGCAGGGGGTGCGTGACACGCTGCTGGCGGCCGGAGTGGTCCTTCAGGCGTTCGCGTGATCAGGACGGCAGGGGAGCACGCGCTGCTCGTGGAGACCGGGTCGCTGGAGCTGTCGCACCGGCTCGACGCGGCGCTGCGGGCCGAGCGGCCCGACGGGGTCGTGGAGATCGTGCCGGGGCCTGAGACGGTGCTCGTGGTGGCTCCCGGGGTGGACCAGGCGCGGCTGCTGGCGCGGCTGGAGCAGGTCGCCCGCAGGGAACGTGACCAGGTCGTCGCCGGGGCCGGCGAGGAGCAGCCGCTGGTGACGATTCCCGTCGTCTATGACGGGGCCGATCTCGATGCCGTGGCGGAGCTGGCGGGGATCTCCGCCGCCGAGGTGGTCGAGCGGCACACCGGGCGGGAGCTGGTGGTGGGGTGGCTGGGGTTCGCGCCCGGGTTCGCCTACCTGACCGGGCTCGACCCTGTGCTTCACACGCCGCGGCTGGAGACGCCGCGCACCTCGGTGCCCGCCGGGTCGGTGGCGGTGGCGGGGCCGTACTCGGCGGTGTACCCGGCGGCTTCGCCGGGCGGGTGGCGGCTCATCGGCCGGACGGCCTCGCGGGTGTGGGACGTGGCCGGCGATCCGCCGTCGTTGTTCCGGCCCGGCATGCGTGTGCGGTTCGAGGCGGCATGATCGAGGTCGTGACGCCGGGGCCGTACGCGACGGTCCAGGATCTGGGCAGGCCCGGTCACGCCCATCTGGGGGTGCCGCGGTCGGGGGCGGCCGACGCGCCGAGCCTGCGGCTGGCCAACCGGCTGGTCGGCAACGGCGAGACGCTGGCCGGGATCGAGCTGACCTTCGGCGGGGCGCGGCTGCGCTTCCACGACGGGGCCTGGGCGGCGCTGACCGGGGCGCCCCTGGTGGCGGCGTCGGTCGAGACGTCCGGCGCGCGCGCCGTGGGCACGCCCAGGACATCCGACGCTCGCGCGGTGGGCATGCGGGAGTCGCCCGCCGCCCGCGCCCTGGGCGTGACGGAGGCGTCCAGCACGCCCGCCCTGGGCGTGACCGAGGCGTCCAGCACGCCCGCCCTGGGCGTGACCGAGGCGTCCAGCACGCCCGCCCTGGACCTGACCGAGGCGTCCGGAAGGCGCGCCGTGGGGATGGGTGCGCCGTTCTGGGTGCCTGCGGGTGGTGAGCTGCGGCTGGGGGCGCCGAGGTGGGGGTTGCGGACGTATGTGGCGGTGCGCGGCGGGATCGCGGTCGAGCCGGTGCTCGGCAGCCGTTCCACCGACTCGCTGTCGGGGCTGGGGCCCGAGCCGCTGCGCGCGGGCACGCTGCTGCCGGTCGGGCGGCCCGAGGGGGTGATCTCCGTGGATCTCGCGCCGCCGCCAGGCCCCCGGCCCGCCGTGGTGCGCGTGCTGCCGGGGCCGCGCGACGACTGGTTCGTGCCGGAGGCGATGGCGGAGCTGTGCGCGCGGCCGTACCAGGTGACGCCCGACAGCAACCGCGTCGGCGTGCGCCTGCGCGGACCGCGACTGGAGCGGGCCAAGGACGGCGAGCTGCCCAGCGAGGGCATGGTGACCGGAGCCGTGCAGGTGCCGCCGAGCGGGCAGCCGATCGTGTTCCTGGCCGACCACCCGCCGACCGGCGGCTACCCGGTGATCGGCGTCGTCCCCGAGGCCGACCTGCCGGTCATCGCCCAGCTCAGGCCGGGCGAGGAGGTACGGTTCACCACGCGACCATAAGGCAGGCAATGCGGGTTACAACTCCACGTGGCCCGTGACGCAGGTGATCACGTCGCCGCCCACCCAGACGGCCTCGTCCTCGCCGACCGTGATGTGCACGCGGCCCTCCCGCCCGATCGCCGTCCCCTGCGCCGCCACGTACGGCGCCTTGGTCCGTCCCGTGCGCAGCAGCCACTGCGCGAGGGAGGCGTTCAGGCTGCCCGTGACCGGGTCCTCCACGGTGGCGCCCTGCAGGGGGAAGAACGCCCGCACCTCGAACGCGCACGGCGACCCCTCGGGGTGCGGCCCCACCACGCCGATGTCGTGCGGCACCGTGCCGGGCCGCAGCGCGAGGACGGAGTCGGCGTCCTTGAGCAGCAGGCCGACCCAGCCGGGCCCGTTGTCGGCCCACTCGGCGTCCACGACGTCGTCCCGGGTGATGCCGAGCGAGGCGACGATCCGGTCGAGGAACTCCTCCTCCACCGGCCCCGAGCGGATCAGCGGCGGCGCCTGGAAGGCGAGCCCGGCGTCCGTGGCGTCCACGGGGACGAGCCCGGCGTCGCACTCCTGCACGACGCGGCCCTCCTGGCGCGGCCGTCCCCCGGCCGCCAGCCAGGCGTGGCAGGAGCCGAGCGTGGGGTGCCCGGCGAAGGGCAGCTCGGTGTCTGGGGTGAAGATCCGTACCCGGTAGTCGGCCTCGGGCGTGGTCGGCGGCAGCAGGAAGGTGGTCTCCGACAGGTTCGTCCAGCGGGCGAAGCGCCGCATCTCCTCCGTGCTCAGCCCGTCGCCGTCGATCACGACCGCCAGCGCGTTTCCCGTGTACGGCCGGCCGCCGGCGAACACGTCGACTTGCGTGAATCTGCGCAACATACTCCGGAGTCTCCCAGACGGGTCTTTCCCCGGTAACACGCCGCCCGCAGACTGGACGGTGTGGCGGACTTTGATGTTGTGGTCCTCGGCTCGGGACCAGGTGGTCAGAAGGCCGCGATTGCGGCGGCGAAACTCGGCAGGCGCGTCGCGGTGGTCGAGAAACGGCACATGCTCGGCGGCGTCTGCATCAACACGGGCACGATCCCGTCGAAGACCCTGCGCGAGGCCGTCCTGTATCTGACAGGGCTCAACCAGCGGGAGCTGTACGGCGCCAGCTACCGCGTCAAGGACGAGATCACGGTGGCGGACCTGGGGATGCGCACCCAGCACGTGATCGGCCGCGAGATCCAGGTGATCCGCAGCCAGCTCGCCCGCAACCACGTGACGGTGCTGCAGGGCACCGGCCGCTTCCTCGACGAGCACACGATCGGGATCACCGGCGACGAGGAGAAGAAGGTCACGGCCGACAAGATCGTGATCGCCACGGGCACCTCCCCCGCCCGCCCGTCCAGCGTCGAGTTCGACGACAGGACGGTGATCGACTCCGACGCCATCCTGCACCTCGACAAGGTGCCCGAGACGCTGGTCGTCGTGGGGGCCGGGGTGATCGGCATCGAGTACGCCTCCATGTTCGCCGCCCTCGGCACCAAGGTGACGGTGGTGGAGCGGCGCGAGCGCATGCTGGAGTTCTGCGACCTGGAGATCGTCGAGGCGCTCAAGTACCATCTGCGCGACCTGGCGGTGACCTTCAGGTTCGGCGAGAACGTGGCGGCCGTCGAGCGCCGCCCGCGCGGCGCGCTGACCCTGCTGGAGAGCGGCAAGAAGATCCCCGCCGACTGCGTCATGTACTCGGCGGGCCGCCAGGGCAAGACCGCCGAGCTGAACCTGGAGGCGGCCGGCCTGGCCGCCGACGACAGGGGCCGGATCAAGGTGGACGAGAACTACGCCACCGAGGTGCCGCACATCTACGCCGTGGGCGACGTGATCGGCTTCCCCGCGCTGGCGGCCACCTCGATGGAGCAGGGGCGGCTGGCCGCGCAGCACGCGTGCGGCGAGCCCGCCGGAGACCTGCACGAGCTGCCGCCGATCGGCATCTACACCATCCCCGAGATCAGCTTCGTCGGGCGGTCGGAGGACGAGCTGACCCGCGACAAGGTGCCGTTCGAGGTGGGCATCTCGCGCTACAGGGAGCTGGCCAGGGGACAGATCATCGGCGACTCGTACGGGATGCTCAAGCTGCTGGTGTCGTCGGAGGACCGGCGGCTGCTGGGCGTGCACGTGTTCGGGACGCAGGCGACGGAGCTGGTGCACATCGGGCAGACCGTCATGGGCTGCGGCGGGACGATCGACTACCTGGTCAACGCGGTGTTCAACTATCCGACGCTGGCGGAGTCGTACAAGGTGGCGGCGCTGGACGCGATGAACAAGATGCGGACGGTGGCCCGGCTCACCGCCGAGATGTGAGCCGGGCCCCCTTTCCCTAGGACAGGGTCCACTTCTGGTTGGCGGCGCCCGTGCACGTCCAGAGCTGCAGGCGGGTGCCGTCGGCGCTGGTGTTGCCGGTGACGTCGGCGCACTTGTTCGCCGCCGGGTTCACCAGGTCGCGGGCCGAGGTGTGGGTCCACTGCTGGTTGGCGGCGCCCGTACAGGACCAGAGCTGGAGCTGGCTGCCGTCGGCGGTGCCGTGGTCGCGCACGTCGAGGCACTTGCCGAGCGCGCGCAGCGTGCCGTCGCCGGGGCGGGTCCACTGCTGGGCGGCGGTGCCGTTGCAGGTGTGGAGCTGCACGGCGGCGCCGTCGGCGGCGCTGCCGCCCGCCACGTCCACGCATTTGCCGGCCAGCCCGGTGATCTGGCCGCCCACCGGCGTGGACGTCGTGCCCGACCAGGTGAAGGTGGCCGTGGTGCGGGCGGGCAGCGTGTACACGAAGGACTGGCCGCCCCAGTTGACCCTGACGGACTGGGCGGAGGCGCCGCCGTTGTGGGCGATCAGCGCCTTGGAGCCGTCCGGGTTGCGGTAGGCGACGTTCTGGATCGTGGCGTTGGCGGTGGAGTCGATGCGGTACGCGCCCGGCTTGACGAACTTGGTCAGGTGGCCGGTCGTGTAGTACTCGATCGTGTAGTCGACCTGGCCTGCGCGGGAGCCGCCCTCCTGCACGGTGATCAGGCCGGTGCAGGTCCCGCAGCCGCCGTTGTGCGGGCCCATGTTCTGGTTGAGCGCCAGGCTCCACTTGACCAGGCTGCCGCTCCAGTTGCGGGCGTAGGTGACGATGTCGGCCATGTCCTCGTTGTGCTGGTTGGCGATCCAGGTGCCGCCCGAGTGCTCGGTGCTGAACTGCCTGACCGACGGGTACTGGTTGTGCACCTGGGTGCCGACGGCGGGGTCGCCGAAGTAGCCGTGCCAGGCGATGCCGCCGAACAGGGGGTCGTTCCTGAGCGTGGCGTCGGCCAGGATGGGCTGGCCGATCTGCGCGTAGTCGCCGTAGTTCCAGTCGTGGACGAGCACCTTGGTGGTGAGGCCGGCGGCGCGGAAGGCGGGGTAGACGAAGTTCTTGGTGAGCTCGATCAGGCCGGAGGCGTTCCACGACATGCCGGGGTAGTTCATGGCGGTCGGGTTGGACGCCTGGCAGCAGTTGGGCTCGTTCTGGACGGAGACGTAGTTCACGGGCACGCCGGCGGCCTGGTAGCTCTGCACGTACTTGACCAGGTACTGGGCGTAGGTGGCGTAGTGCTCCCACTTGAGCCAGCCCATCTGGTCCATCCGGCCGTTGTCCTTCATCCAGCCGGGCGCGCTCCACGGCACGCCCTTGACCCGCAGGGCCGGGTTGAGCTGCTTGGCCTGGACGGTGAGCAGGCGCACGTTCGTGTCGTAGCCGTTGGCGCCGAAGTCGTTCAGGTCGCAGCAGGTGTCGTCGAGCGAGACCATGCCGGGCCGCGACAGGTCGGAGGCGCCGATCGGGTTGCGCACGAAGGACAGCCCGATGCCGTCCGCGGGGTGGAACAGCCTGCGCATGACGGCGTCGCGGGTGGCGGCGCTGACGGCGCCGCCGCGCAGCAGGTGGGCGGTGGTGTCGGTGATGGACGCGCCGCCGCCCTCGAACTGCTGGTACGTGGTGCCCTCGTTGACGGTGATCGTGTGGTTCGCGGTGCCTCCGGTGGGGCCGAAGGCGATGGGGGTCTGCTGGGCGAGGCCGCGGGTGACGGTGCGCCCGCCTGAGTCGGAGGTGGTGGTGAGCCAGACGTTCACGGGCTCGTTCGCGGCGGCGGCCGGCAGGGGCGCGGCGGCGACCAGGGCGAGCGCGCAGGCTAGCGCCAGAAGGATTCTGGACACGGCAGGGTCCTCTCAGGGCCGGGGGGTAATGCCCTTGGAACAAATGAAACAAATCGTGTAACACTGCCTTGCATTGAGCAGCAGAGCACGAGTCAAACCGGCGAGTCAACCGATGTAACAAATGAAACGGATCAGCGCGGGGCGGGGCCCGTGGAGCCGCGTACGACCAGCTCCGTGCCGAGCGAGACGTGCAGCGCCTCCAGCGTGTGCCTGCTGAGCAGCCGCATCAGCAGGGTGACCGCCATCCGGCCCATCTCCTCCAGCGGCTGACGCACGGTGGTCAGCGCGGGCGAGGCCGCCCTGCTGACGTCGATGTCGTCGAAGCCCGCCACCGACAGGTCGCCAGGCACGTTCAGCCCGCGCTCCGCCGCCGCGCGCAGCGCCCCGACCGCCATCTTGTCGTTGAACGCCACCAGCGCCGTAGGCCGGTCCGGCAGGCCGAGCAGCTCGCGGGCCGCCAGGTAGCCGTGCTCGATGTTCGGCTCCGGCACGTTGCGCAGCAGCTCGGGCGCGGGCAGCACCCCGGCGTCGGCCAGCGAGGCGGTGTAGCCGGCCAGCCTGGCCTCGCTGGGCAGCCACTTGACCGGGCCGCCGATGATCCCGACCCGCCGGTGGCCCAGCTCCACCACGTGCGCCATCAGCTTGCGGCCCCCCGCGAAGTGCGCGGCCGACACGGCCACGATGTCCTTCGGGGGCGGCGTGCGCGGGTCGATCACGACGAACGGGAAGCCGCGGTCGCGCAGGCGTACCAGCTCCTCGCCCGGCTCGGGCGGCAGGATGAGGATCGCGCCCGCCACCCCCGGCCGGTCGGGCAGCCCCGGCAGCACCGCGGTGCGCTGCGCCGCCTCCCCCGCGCCGAGGATCATCTGCCTGCCGTGCAGCTCGATCGTCTCCCCCACCGAGGAGACGATCAGCCCGAAGTAGTCGGTCAGCACGTACGGGCAGCGCACGTACACCGCCCCCGTCGTCGCGTCGGGCGTGGCGCGCGGCCTGGGCGCCTGGTCGCCGAGCCGGCCGACCGCCCGCAGCACCAGCTCGCGGGTGTGCGGGGCGACGTTGGCCTGGCCGTTGAGCACCCGGGAGACGGTGGCGATCGACAGCCCCGTCTCGGCCGCGACATCACGCACCGTCGCCCGCGCCCTGCCCGCCATCGCTGCTCCATGCTCGCCGTGCCGTCAGGATATGCACCGGGCCGTCAGGATATGCACCGGGCCGTCAGGACATGCACCGGGTGAAGCCGCCCCCCCAGCGGCGGCCGCGTGGGTTCGGGCAGGCCGGGCGGCAGGGCCGCCGCGCTGAGCGCCGGCGTCATGAGTCGTGGAGTGTAGCGAGGGATCGGGGCAAGATCCGGGGATTCGCCCCGACCCGTGCTAGTCGGTCTCCGTGCTGGTCGCGGTGCGGCGCGTACGGGGCTGCGGCTTCTTCCTGCCCGCCACCAGCGTGTCGCCGGGAGCGGGTGCGGGCTCCTCGGCCTGCTTGGGCTCGGGCGCCTGCGTCCTGGGCCGGGGGTGCGGCGCCGTGTCCTCCATCGGGGACGGCTCCGGCTTGGGCTCCTCGGGTTTGTCCGGCTCCCTGAGCGAGGCGATGACCTGGTCGGCCTCGGTGTCGGCGGCGAACTCGCTCGCCGCCTCCGATTCCCTCCGCCGGATCACGACCATGTGGTCCACCGAGATGCGTCCCGCGCCGACGACGGCGAGCAGGAGCGAGGCGGCGCCGAGCAGGATCAGCTCGTTCATGGTGATGGGGTTGAGCGGCGGGGCGACCAGGAAGACCGCGAGCGCCTCGGCGAAGAGGATCAGCCCCGTCGTGGAGACGGCGAGGCCGGCGATGAGCAGCGCGCCGCCGATCAGCTCGGCGAGCATGGTGACCGTGGCCCAGGCGCCGGGCGCGGGCGCGCCTTGCTCCGCGAACTTGGCCCCGGTGATCTTCAGCCCGTCTTCCAGCTTGGTCCACCCGTTGGCGAAGAAGATACCGCCCACCCCGAGGCGGGCGACTAAAGCGGCAACATCACGGAGGACCTGTTTCACGGTAGTTGTCTGCCCTAATCGGGACATGGCACACCTCAATCACGGCTGAGCAGCATGGCCACCACCACGGCGGTCAGGCTGAGCAGGACGACGCTCACGACCACGGTCGTGTGCAGGGCGTTGACGAAGGCCCATCGGGCGGCGTCGAGCAGCGCGCCGCCGGCCGAGCCGCCGACCTCGTCCGCGACGTGCGCGGCGGCGGCCAGCGACTGCCTGGCCTTGTCCATGCCGCCCTCGGGCACGCCGGGCACGGACGGCAGGCCGGGGGCGTACACGATCGTGGTGATCGTGCCGAGCACGGCCACGCCCAGGCCGGCCCCCAGCTCGTACGCGGTCTCCTCGATGGCCGCCGCGCCGCCCGCCTGGGACTCGGGGGCGGCGGCCATGATGGTGTCGGACGCGGCCAGCAGCGCCACCTGCACGCCGAACCCGATGCCCACGAAGCAGACCGCCAGCATCACGGGATGTCCTTCGACGCCCCAGGTCAGCGTGGGGGTCAGGGCCAGCGCAACGAGCGCCAGGCCGCCGCTCATGGTGGCCCGCATGCCGACCCTGGGCAGGATGTGCGCGGCGGCCAGGCCGCCGGTGACGGCCGACAGGACCAGGGGCAGCATCCGCAGCGCCGCGCGCACGGGGCTGTCGCCCAGGACGAGCTGCAGGTACTGGGCGAGCATGAGCTGCAGGCCCACCAGCGCGAACACGCCGAGCAGCACGCCCGCGACGCCGGTGGTGAACTCGCGCCGCCTGAACAGGCCGATCTCCAGGAACGGCGCGGGCAGCCGGGTCTGCCGCCGGACGAACGCCACCAGCAGCGCCAGCCCGGCCAGGAACACCGCGACCGACGCCCAGAACGGCATCAGGCTGCCGGAGCCCGCCTCCTTGAGCCCGAACGCCAGAGCCAGGATGCCGGCCACCGACAGGACGGCGCTGACCGCGTCCCATGGCCTGTCGCGGCGCTCGCCCGACTCGGGCAGCAGGCGGATCGCGGCGGGCAGCAGCACCAGCAGGATCGGCACGTTGATGAGGAACACCGCGCCCCACCAGAAGCCGACGAGTACGCCGCCGACGAGCGGCCCGACGGCGGCGCCCGCCGCCGCGACGGCGCTCCAGACGCCCAGGGCGATGGCGCGCTCGCGCCGGTCGGTGAACACCTGGCGGATGAGCGAGAGCGTGGCCGGCATGATCATCGCGCCGCCGACGCCGAGCAGGGCTCTGGCCAGAATCAGGGTCAGCGGCGTCGGGGCGAACGCGGCGGCGGCCGAGGCGAGGCCGAACAGCACGAAGCCCCACAGGACCAGCCGCTTGCGGCCGTACTTGTCGCCGAGCGTGCCGAACATGATCAGCAGCGGCGCGACCACCAGCGAGTAGACGTCGATGATCCACAGCAGTTGCACCGCGGAGGGTTCGAGCGCGGCCGTGAGCGCGGGCACCGCGATGTGCAGGACGGTGGCGTCGACCGTGATCAGCAGCAGGCTCAGGCAGAGCAGCACGAGAATGGACCAGCGATGGTCCTGGGGGTTCCGGTCGGCGGTGCGTACGAAGGATGCGGCCTGTGTGACGGTCATGGGCCTCCTCGCAGGCCGATCCGGTTCACAGGGCCCGCACGTGCTGGTGGTCGGCGGCGGCGGGACCACGGCTCGCCCTGCGCTCCTTTCGAGCTCCGCGGCCTGGCTCCGGCGCTCCCGGCTTGCGTGGCAGCTTAGGCCATGCCGGGGGGTTGTGATAGCGGTATCGGCCGATCCACGGTCACCGCACACCTCTCTAGAGAGATACAGCCATATGTCGGTATCTATCCAACAATGGTTCGCCCGCCGATCATGGGACGCGTGGGGACCGATGAAAGTGGCACCAAAGGCAACCATCCCGACCGGTCCTCCCGTGAATGGTGCGAAGAGGCCCTCGCCAGGCTGAGCGCGGGCCGCCCCGAATCCGCGCTGGACGCCGCCCGCCGCGCCGCCGACCTCGACCCCGGCTCCGAATGGGCGCACCGGCTCATCAGCCTCGCGCACGAAAGGCTGGGCCGCGACGCCGAGGCCGCCCCCGCCGCAGAACGGGCCGTGGAGCTGGCCCGCGGCTCATGGCAGGCCCGGCTGCGCCTGGCCGCGGTGCTGCGCCGCATGCCCGGACGCTGGGCGCAGGCCGTCGAGCAGGCCGAACTGGCCAGGAAGTTCGCCCCGGAGGAGCCCGCGCCCCAGATCATGCTGGGCGACCTGGCGCTGCTGCGCGGCGAGCACGCCCGGGCGGAACGTTCCTACCGGGCCGCACTCGCCATCGACCCTGCCGACCCGCAGGCCCGCGTCAACCTCGGCCTCGCGCTGCTGCGCTGGGACCGGCCCCGGCCACACCACGACCCCGCCTGGCCGCTCGACCCCCGCGAGAGCGGCCGGGCCAGGCGCGCGCTGGAGGTCTGGTCCCGCCAGGTGCGCCTCCTGCTCGCCGTGGCCACCCTCGGCATCGCCGCTTGCGCGCTCCTCCTCGACCGCGGCGCCGAGGCCAGGCTCGGCGGCTGCGTCGTGCTCCTCCTGCTGGTCCCGCTCACCGTGCGGCAGGCGCGGCGGGTCGGCGCCTGGCCGTACGTAGGGGCGATGTTCGGCCGGGACCCCTGGCTGGGGGTGTCGGTGGTGTCGGCCGTCCTGTCGGTGGCCGGGTTCGCCGCCTGGCTGCTCCTCGGAGCCGTACGGGTGCTGCCGTCCCTGCTCGACCCCGTCTGGGCCGGGCTGGCGGGCATCCTCGTGCTGGGCTGGCCCGCGCTGGCCGCGGTGCGCGTGCTGACCGAGTCGTGGCGCGGGCACCCGCTGCGGGCGCTGGCCGCGACCGAGCCCGCCCGGCCGGACGAGCGGACCGCCAGGCGCAACGCCGGGGTGATGCTCTGGATCGTGCTCGGCAGGACCTGGTCGGTGCTGGTGACGCTGGTCGCGGGGGCGCTCGTGGTGGAGCCGAGGGCCGCGGTGGCGGCGGTGGCGGTGCCGTACCCGATGGTGCGCGGCTACCTGCGCGCCCGGCGCGGGGACCGTCACCAGGTGGATCCGTGGCTGGCCACCGCGCTCTGGCTGGTCGTCCCGGCGGCCGTGGCCTGCGCGGCGGGCGGGCTGCTGGGGGCGGCGGGCGGCCTCTTCGGCGCGGCGGGCGCGGCGGGCGCGGTGGACGGGACGGCAGGGGGTGCGGCGGGGGCGGCGTGGGCCTGGCGGATCGGGCTCGGGGCACTCGCCGCGGCGGCGGCGGTGCTCGCGTTGCGGGGGCTGCAGGCCTGGTGGCGGGGCGGGCCGGGGCCGTGGCGGTCCTCGCTGCTCATGTGCGACCTGCCGGTGGGCGCCGGGCCGTCGGTCGCGCTGAACTCCGAGGTGCGCCAGACCTTCTCGTACGCGCGCAGCATCGTCCTGTCGTACGGCGACTCGCTCGGCCCCCGGGTCGCCGGCGCGGTGGCGTCCGTGACCTCCTCGGGCGAGCTGCGGCTGATCGCCGAGACGGCGGCCTGGGATGCGATCGAGGAGGATCCGAGGGTGGCGGTGTTCGCGACGGATCCGCTGCAGCGACGGTTCTGGGTCGAGGTGCGCGGCATCGCCAGGGCCGACTCCGACGTGCTGCGGGTGACGCCCAAGCAGGTGCTGGTCGGCGAGTTCCCCGGCCGCCACCAGCGCCGCTAGATCGTTGATGTGAAATTTGGTGATCGGCTGCGGGCGTGACGAAGGGCGTCCATGGTCGGTGTGTGAAGACTGACTTGGACGCCCTTCTGACCGCACTCTACGTGCATCTGGACGATCACGTGA
>NZ_BAAAQX010000051.1:0-98382 GCF_039531895.1 Nonomuraea monospora | reverse complement strand
CGATCTCGACGAATACTGGCGTTTTCATCTTGCCCGGCAACACGAACGGGTCCACCAGAGCGGCTACCAGGACGGATACTCCCTCACGGCCTGATCGCTCCAGCCACTGAGGAAGAGCTACACCCATCAGATTCCCGAACCGGAACCGAGCCGCTGCCTTGACTGGCAGTAAGTCCTGCGCGGGGAACAGCCGGTCATAGCTGGCCAGCGACATAGTCCCCCGCCGATCGATCGCCTCCCGCAACAGTCCCATGCCGATGGCGCGTGCCGAAGCGGCCAAGACAGGCTCGGTGAAGAACATCCACACGTGGGCACCGGCTCCGGACCGGGAAATCTCCGCCGCCGTATGGATGCCCGCCCGCGTACAGGCATCCGCGTAGGCGGCGGCGTCGCCCTGCCAGCCCGCGCCGTCGAAATCGCATGCCAGCAACTGGCAGGTGTCGTCGGGCAACATCGGATACAGGCCGACATGGGAGTCGCGCCCGTCGGTGGGTCGGCTCAGGTGCGCGATGAGAACTTCATCCGTCAGCGGCAGGAACTCCCGCTCGGCGTCGTCCCTTTGACGCCAGAACTCCTTCTCCGCGGGGCTCCACCCGTGCCTGCCGGTCTTGCGGCTGAAGAAGCGAGTGGCATATACATCGCGGCGGCCGACGAACACCGCCTTGAACAAGGCGAGTTTTTCGGACGGAGGTGAAGTCGCGTCCGCGTACGGCAAGCCATTCTGCGACAGAGTTCCGGGTATAGCGAAGTTTCGATCAGGTTCGATGGGGCCACGCTCGATCGAGGCCGAGGTTTGCTGCCGGAGAAGCTGCCTGAGCCGGCCATTCTCCTCACGCAACTTAGCGATCTCGACCAATGCAGCATCCAGCCGCATCCGTAGCTCAACCGGGTCGTTCCATTCATTCCACAAGTCCACGGACCTATCCTGCGTGTTTACCGCCAGGTATCCAAGAGCCCACCCCAGGTGACCGTCCCAAGGACGCCGACACTCGGGCAAGGCTCGCATTGGACAGTCCGCATGCACGGGGCACGCCGAGATGAGACGCCAAACAGTGGCGGTGATCCCTCAGGACCGTCACCAGTGGCGTATTGGCGCGAAGGGCCTGTCCGCGGAGGCGTCGGCCGTTATGGTCGTGGTCATGCTCAGCGCATACAACCAGAACGAAGTGCTGCTTTCGATGATGGATAGCCTCGTGGGGGACCACGTTGATTTGGAGCCGATGAGAAAAGCGTTCGAGTCCACCAGGGGTGACTTCGCAGCGAAGTTCACCGCTGCGGTCCAAGCGCGTTTCGCTCAGCTGGTCGTGCCAGAGGTGTTCATTGACGTGCCTGAGCACCCTCAGGAACTTTGCAAAGCCGAACTGGAGGCTTTGGTGCGACCCGCGGCCGACCTTCTTCACTCGAATCCAACCAAGCGGGAACTGTTGACCACGCTGGACCGCATCCAGTGGCGGCAGGAACTGCGTCCAGCATGGGTTCCGCGTCTGGATCGGCACGGCAAGCCACGATCGGAGCCTGGGGCTGACTCGTTTGATCCGGAAGCTCCCCCTGAGCGGCCTCTGGTGGTGGGTGCCCTGGCCGAGCTCGGCGACGTGACTGTTCTCCTGCCTGCTTCTGACCCGGAGAGGCCGGAGCTGGTCATGATGCCTGGCGGGATCGGGGAATGGGAGGTGGCTCTGTGCGCGATCCTGGGTGTCACTGGCAAGCGCGGGCCCGCCACGACTGTTCCGATCGACGCGGAGGCCAACGAGGCGTTGATTCCCGAGGGCAGGCGCTGGTGGGCGGTCGAACCGGCGAAGTCGTTGCGGGCGGCACAGGATCCGGGAGTGGCGAGCGAACTGCTGGCCACTTCGACCACGCTTGGGGGGCTGCCGGTCACCGACACCACGCCTCAAGATCATGAGAGGCTCGCCATCGCCCTCGGGGCCGCAGGGGACTGGCGCCACAGCGTCCGATGGGTACTGGACGGATGGGACCCCGGCGTGGATGCGCACATACTGGCCACTGCCCGCGCGGCCGTAGCCGGCTGGGCGGGTGAAGGCAGGAGCGGACTCATCGTTTACGTGTACGGCGGGGCCCTGCATGGCACCGAAGGCCTGATCGCTGAGCCTGGCCCGCTGCATAGTTATCTGCTGTGCGTGAGCCGTTGCGCCGACGGTACGGACGTGGTGGACGTGGTGGATCGGGTGATTCTGGCGTGTCCGGGAGAGGACTGGTGCCACCGAGACGGTTGTCCCGTCGCTGACTTTCCAGAAGCCGCCGAGTTGCTTGCGGCGATCGTCACTACCGGTGATGTCGCTGGGGTGGCCGACCAGGACGGTGGCCGGGCAGGGGAGAGCTACCAGCGGTTGTACGGAGCCGGCGGCACTGATCACGATCCGGACAGTGTCTTGGACTACTTGGAGATGGAGCTGCTGGGCGCCGGTTGGGTGGAGTTGGAGCGATCGACCTGGGAGGGCGGGCTGGAGGAGTCGTTGCTGCGCCGCGGCGACCACTGCCTGATCGCCTTCTACGATCCGATCACCCGCCAGCTTCGACTTGCGGACGGCAAGTCCCAGCTCGATGGCATGCTCGACATCCTGGCCGACGACGGTGTGCTTACCGGCGAGGACGAATACGTGACCGTAGACACCAGCGAGCAGGTGGTCGCGCGGTGGGGCACGGACATCCTGACCGCGGCGGAGGATCATCTGCGGGGGCGTATCCAGGATCTGTCGCAACTATCCGTCCCAGTCCAGGGCACACTACTCGGGCTGCATCCTCATGCGGACGGAGCCCTCAACGCCCCCGAATCCACAGCACTCGCGAAGGAACAGCTCACCGTCCTGGCCCGCGTCGCCAGCCTGCTTGGCGATAAGTGATCCGAAGACTGCGACCGGCAACGGGCTCTCGACGGTCGCGGCCGAGGTTGTCATGGCGGGCTTCTCATCAGCGGACTGACCGTTGGACCTAGGAGATCTACCTGATCTTCGTTGGACGTAGATGCTGTTGCTGCCGTCATCTCACGTGACCCAAGTGAGGGAGTGAGTGACGATGACATGCGTTCAAGATCGCCACGTGGTGTATCGGCGTTGTGGCTGTGCCGATCGCGGGAAACCCCAGGTCGGAGTGGTAGGGCGCCCGGGGCTCGAACTCGGAACCTACGGATTAGAAGTCGACAGTCCTCGTGTCGGGCTCTGTCATTCTATGCTCGGATGTGCCGCTTTGGTCATTGGCGCCATTATCTGAGATGTCCGAGAATGACGGCCAATGATGCGCCGTACTACATGCTGAAGAGCATCCGACGAGCAACGTCAGGGCCGGCGCGGTTCCTTAATCGTTCTCATTTTGCCCTTCCTCCATCTCCGCGCGGCAGTTGGTACTCGGTCCACACCGAAGATGGAGGGCGTGAAGCTCGAGGACGAACCCAGACTTGCCCCCAACCGTCGTCACACGAAGCCCTACGGGCACCGCGACGCCGACAGCAAACGTTCCTCGCGATTCCCTTTTCGGTCTGAGCTGCGGTCAGGCATCGTCCTTGGGGTTGGGAAGCACATACTCCACGGCCTTCTTCGCCAGGTGAAGAGGGAAGGGAAGGGCCAGGGGTGCGTTGATATCGGGTGCGTGGCGCAATTGGTGGACGCAGGCGGCCCACTCGCCGGGCTTTTCTCCGCGTTGGCAGGCGAGGACGGCGATCTCCAGCAGATTGGGGTTGAAAGCGTTCTTGTCGGTGTCCCGGACTTCCTTGCCCGTCCGGTCGGTCCGCGCACCCTCCTTCCGTGCCTTGACGGATGCCTTCTTCGCGGTGCCGGGTCTATCTGTGGAGCTGTAAAATATCCGTTCGCCCTGCGCCTCGGTAAGGGGCCAGAGGCCGGCCGGGATCCCGTGGTTGCCGTCCGTGGCGTACCACTGAGGGGTTTCGTCGCGGCTGCTGTCCCTCACCCGCAGGAGACGCAGCCGGTTCCCCCAAAGGGCGACGGGCACGGGGTCACCGTCGTCGACCCAGATGTGGTCCCGCATGACCATGCCGTTGTTCAGCCATGGCCAACCCCCACGGAGATTCTGCGCATGCACCATGAAGAGCGTGGGCCGATCGCGCAGCTGCGCCAGTAGCGGCCGGAGAAAGGCCGCCGTTCTCCTCTGCAAGTTCTTCTGCTCTTTGTCCCACTGAGAGAAGGAGCTGCGGGTGCCGTCTTCGGCAGCTTCGTCGTCGGCCGCGATCTCGTCTGCAGAGGCGTGGGAGCCGACGCCTTTGGCCAGCCATAGCAGATACTCGGGATAGGGCGCCCATCGGCGTTCGTCCGCGATCCAACCCGACACTCCGCGTACGCCATCCGCCGGACGCACCCTGATGGCGAGCAGTTGACGGATGGCCTGGCGGGTTGGGCCGTCCTTCCTGCGTTTCGCCATCCATACCGCGACGTACTGCAGGTCCTCTGGGAATGTGTCCACGAAAGTGTGCAGCGGAACGCGTGAGGCTCCGAGCTGTCGGAACGCGTCGATCCACGCCATCTTCGCGCGGTGGGGACGGTTCTTTATCAGAGACTTGTCTACGGCAGTTTGTAGGAACTGCGTGATCACTCCGGCGTCGGCGTAGCCCAGCCGGACGGCGAACTTCGAGTCGGAACGCTTGATCTTGAAATCCTTCTCGATCTCTACCAGCGCGACCAGCGGCCTGAGTCCCTTCTCGTCATTCACGGCGTCCGCGATCTCGCTCCGCCGCTTGGCGATGGCCTCGCCCAACTGTTTGTTGCTGGGTGTCTTGGTGGCGCTGACGTCCAGTGCGGCGCCGACGTCCCCAGTGGGCCGAACTTGCAGGATCACGTCGAGCTCAGGCGTTCGCCAGGTGAGGGTCTCGTCCGCGCTGTCCGGAGCGGGCAGGTCGAGCAATCTGCTTAGGGCCGTGATCAGGGCGTCGCGGGTCGCTTCTTCCTGCCAATGGACGCGGGCGACCAGCGGTGCACTCTCGAGTGCCTCCCGGAGCAAATGACGTCGTTCGACGGCCTCCCTGGCCGCCTGCTCCGCTTTCTTGTGCTCCAGGATCCGCACGCGATCGGCCTCGGCTGCCTTCCTCGGTGCCAGGAGCTTCTTCGGCGCGTTGGATGGCTTGGCGGGCCAAAGGGCGCGACGGCAAGCGGGGATTCGGGTGAACTCGGGGAAGATTGCCTCGTCGATCCACGTCATGAGCGGCACTCTGTCCGCGGACATGAGCCCGGCGCCCACTGCGTGGGTTCCCATGGTCGTATGGTGCGGAATTCCTGCTCTGATCCCCGCGAGTCCCTCCAGGTATTTTCTGGGATTCTTCCCGAGATCCGCTGCGTCCACCGCGGAGCGCACCAGACTGGCTGCTGGGAGCAGGTCGGGCCTGTCGATGGCCCACCACGTGTGCTCGGCTCTCCTGCGGTCGTAGCGAAGCCGATGGATCGCGATCCGGGTGCTGTCTCCCGATACTCCGGGCCACTGCGTGTCGGTGATCACGTGCACGGACGCCGACCGGCCTGCTGTGTAGACAGTCCCCTGGGCGTTCACTTCGGTCACCCAGCGCCGGACGCTCGTTCGCACGTGGAGCCGGAACTGCGAGGTGAACGGCACGGTCTGCACCGTGATGGTAATGACGTAGGAGAACAGCGCCCCTGAGGGTTCCGACAGATCACCACGCGGGGGCCATGAAACGAGTTCCGCTCGCTGGTCGGTGGTCGGGGTCTCGAGAAACGAGCAGGGGCCTTTCACTCCCCTGAACTCGCCATGCCGTTGGATGAGACGGGCCACGTAGTCGGGAAGCAGGTGGTACAAGGGTGGTTCGGGCTGGGCGGTCTCCCCATCACTTAAAGTGCGCCCGGCCAGATCGATGAACTTGGTCCGCCACGGCAGGGCGGTCCCCATGAGCAGGTCGTAGGCGTGCTCACGGAGGTCCTCCTCGCCGTGCATACCAAGGAGCCAGACTCCTAGCAGCCCTCGGACGATCCGGTCGTTCACGGGGTGATGCGCGTAGAGCCAAGGGACGTCGTCCTCCATGGAGACCCGTCGGCCCACCGAGATCACATCCGGTGCGGCCAGGGGAAGGATCGCATTGAGTGACCTGATGGGGAAGGTCTTTACCTGGTCTTCAGGCGTGTCGCCGAGCCCCGACCGGTGGACCTCCGCGAACGTGGCCCGCAGCTCTTTCGGGACATGCAGGACTTGGAAGGGCTTGAGCAGCGAGTTCTCTGAGGGCTGGTAGGCGGTCAAGGTGATCGCTTCGTACGTCATCGCCGTCTACTCTCGTCGCCATGGAGGGGGACGGCCTCGGGAGACCGCAGCAGAAGTTCTTTCAGGCCATCGTAAAGCGGCCGGTAGAGGGCGTCCGCGAGATAGATGTTCGCCTCGGTCGCGGGGAGCCGGTGCGGAGGAGCGGGACGGCGTTGCCACTCCGGCGCGTCCCCGAAGTACGGGGCCAGGACGTCGCGCATGCTGACCAGCAGACTGGAGCGCGGGTTATCCCTGCGAAGCCCGGCCGCGCGCTGGGGGGCGAAGGCCGCGTCCACGAAATGCACGCGAGCACCCACGCCGCCCCGGGTCAACCGGCCGATCACCTGCCACATCACCACGAGAAGGTCCCATGTGAGGTACTCGCGGTCGGCGTCGCTCAGTCGCTTCCACATCATCTCCCGATTGGCAAGCCGGTGCAGCTCCCTGCGCGCCTGCTTCCGCCATTCCAGACCGGCGGCGTCCAGCGACGTTGCGCTCTGGACAATCTGGTCGAAGGTGCCGCCGGGACGGGTACGGCGGACGGTCAGGTCGTTGAGCGCGTGGATGAGCACGCTGACGTCGCTAGGCGTGGGGAGGGGACGGGCCAGGAAGTAGACCGATCCGAAGAGTGCCTTCTCCTGATCATTGAGAATGTTGTGTCCGCGTTCGACCGACTGGAGCGGTGCGATAAGGATGGTGTACTTGGTCGCGCCGAAGGTGGCAAGGTCGCCGCGACGGAGCGTGGGAGCATCCCGGCTGCTGTCCTGGTCGTGGCGCGGGACGTCGGAGACTTCTTCGTCATCTGAGATGAGGACGCAGATCCTATCCCTCCACTCTCTGCAGCTTTGAAGAGCCCGGCCGGCTTCTTTGGCGTCTTTGTAGCTGCCGGTGAGTACGAGCAGATGCTGACGGCTGGGTGGCAGGTTTCCCAGTTCTTGCGTGAACCTGGAACGCCCGCCTTGGTCCGCCGGATCTGGGTCGGCGAGGCCGCGAAGCATCTTCCACAACACGTCGTTCCGATTGGACGACGTGCCAGAGAGCTGCAGAGGTCTCATGGGGTCCCGTGGTGAGGCGTTCTCGACGGTGTCATAGACGAAGGACGTGAACATGGAGATCTTCGGGATGGAGGGCTTCTTCGATTTCTCTACGCGTGCCTTGGCATGCAGCACCGCTTTCACCGGCTCGGCGAGGTGATAGCGGGTGGATGCGCCTGCCCAGCTCGTTCCGGACATCAGCACTACGTTGGGTCCATGGCTGCCGTCCACGTCGTGCAGGGTGGGAAGGACGGACAGAAGTTCGCGGCCCACCCCTGTACACCGGATGAACCTCAGCTCGCCCGTCTTGGCATAGACATCCCTGGCGTCGGGGACGAACTGGAACGCCAGGATGTTGCCCATGGGGGACTCCGGGATCACCGGATCGTAGTCGGTCGGGGAGCTGTGGTAGAGCGCGTTGGCGGAGGGATCGAGATTGAGCGCGATCTCCACTCTGGGCCAGAGCGTCGTTAGTAGGTTCAGCCGGTCATGCAGGATCGCCACGAGCAGCGTGAACTCGAACCTGCGGCGTTCCCGACGGAGCTCCTCCTTGACGTTTTCCCTCACCTCAGCGTTCAGATCCTTGCCAGAGAGCTCATCAGGGTCACGCAAGCCTGCGAGCTGGGCAAGAAGGGCGTTGAGCTCATCGGCCACTCTCGGGCTGCCCGGCCTGCTGGTGACCAGACGTCGGGCGAGCTCCGCAAGCTGGAGCGTCTCCCTGGCCGGTGCGTCGTCGGAGAGTTCGGCCTCGTCGTTGTCGCCAACGGGATCATCACGGAAGCCGTCGAGTATCTTCAGGATTGCTTCGCGTCGCTTGTCACGAGACTCCTGAGCGACGCCAGGGTCCTGGCTCAGGTAGGCCAGCAGCTTCGCGCTCGCCTCCTGCCTCGTCTCGTGCTTGGGGTTCGCCCACTCGGCTGTTGACGGGATCCGGTTGGGCAGCCGGGTCGCGGGCCACTGGCCCACGAGCTCGAGCTGGAGCGACCAGACGGTGAAGAGATCCGACCCCAGCCACTCGCGAAGTTCGTCGTCACTCACGATCATGGCGTAGATGCGATTGGCCGCGGTCGATACGGTGTCCAGCGCGGCGGTCCATTGCTGGACTATCTCGTTGGAAAGCTGGATGCGGCCCTCGCGCGCCAGCTCGGCGACGTTGTGCCGGTTGATCTCGTCCAGCCAGGAGCCGTCGCCCCGCTTGTACAACGTCGCGGTCGGGGCGAACAGGTGATCCAATCTGATTTGGACCTGGTCGGCTTCATCGACGATCAGTAGATCTGCGGTCCTGCAGGCCAGCTCCAGGTAGCGGATGCGTTCAGGGTTCTGCTGAACGGGTACCGACGAGACCGTGAGTGCCTCCGGAGTGGCGACCCAGATGGTCGCCTCACGGAGCCCTCGTGCGGCATCATGCCTCGGACAGTGACTCCAGATCGGGCACCCTCGCCGAGACCTCCGCTTTTCCTCCACGAGCTCGGCGGCGACTTCGCCCGCTAGGGAGGCTTGGTCCAGCGGGATCAGCCTCTGGCACGGAGCTTCCAGGTACGGCAGAGGCCCGTCCGCCTCCGCGCCTCGTAGCGCGCTGAGCGGGCAGGCGGTGCTCAGGTAGGCGAACGCGGCATCCTGATGCAGGAGGGGCAGCGGAGAGACCTGCCGGAGCCGCCGGTGCAGCCGTCTGGTGTGCTGCTCGCGGGTGGATGCTCCAATGAGAGGGATCGCGTGCAGCCTGTCCCATCCGGCGTACGCCTTGTCGCCTTCCTTGATCTTTCGGTCGGCGGCCTCACGCAACTTGTTGAAGCCCTGTGCTACACGGAGCGCCTCGGCGACGTCGCCAACGACGAGGACGACACGCTGTCCTAGTTCGGCCACGGCGTGTGTGGCGAGGATGTCGCGCAGCGTGCTCTTGCCCACTCCTGGAATCCCGATGAGGTTGAGCAGACCGTTGACGATCAGGCGATCTGCTCTGGCGAAGCGCCCGCTCTCCTCGTTCAACGTGGAGAGCTCCATCCCGAGATAGCGTGATTCCCAGTCGGTGAGCGCCTTGGACTGGCCCCGATTCGGCTGGTCGAGGTCCGCCATCTTCTTGGCGGTCTGCCGCAGCGATTCCACGGGTTGGTTGAAGGGCTCTCGGAGCTGCTGGGCCTCCAAAGCGAGCCGGGAATCCACCGGAGGCGGCAGGTTTTCAGGGATGTCGATGTGCTGAGCGCCAATGGTGCGCCCATGGAAGAGATGCGGACCCGGTTCCGCGATGGTGATCCGGCTCGTGGTGAAGGGCGGCGCAGAATTCAGAAGGGCGTCGTACAGCTCCAGGCGATGCGCCGCGAGCGAGGGTTGTCTCTTTACCGCCGGCCAGGCCAGGCTTTCCGCGACATCGTACGCGCGGTGCCGCTCGGGTAGGTGCCGGTACCGCAGCAGGGCGGAACGCCAGACCTCCCGCCGGTGCATGGACTCCAAGTGATATCGGGCCGCGCGCAGGATTTGGCGAAGCCTATCGTCCGGGCGGCTCGCGACAAGACCTCGGGCGTGGGAGAAGGGATACCCGCCGAACAAGGGCCATCCGTC
Organism: Nonomuraea monospora; assembly: GCF_039531895.1. Classification (NCBI taxonomy): domain Bacteria; kingdom Bacillati; phylum Actinomycetota; class Actinomycetes; order Streptosporangiales; family Streptosporangiaceae; genus Nonomuraea; species Nonomuraea monospora. The sequence continues at coordinate 88,585 of NZ_BAAAQX010000051.1, read as the reverse complement.
GATGGGAGCGAGTTGCGGGCTGACCAGCTCGATGACACGGAGCCCGAGCTCGACGGTGTAGTCGAGCCTCTTGCTGATGTCGTTGTATTCGGCGGCTTCCGTAGCAGGTATGGCCGACAACGCCTCACGGAGGTGGTCGCGAAGGTTACGCATGCGAGTCTTTCAACATTCGATGTCCCTGAGCGGGCTTGAGGCTTGGCGGTTAGGGCCTTCCGAGGCACGGAGCCGGGGACCTGCGATGACGAACTCGCGGATCGGCCGGGCGGCGTGGTGGAGGTTCTCGGCAACGTGACGAACGTCGCCGATCAGTACGTTGCGTCGGCCGGGACACTTCGTGGTCTCGCACTGCCAGCGCTCTCCGGAGCCGCCTTTGATGGGCACCAGGACCAGGCCGCAGCGGCCACAGACAGCTATCTCGTCTGCGGAGCTGAAGTACCGCTCGTGAACACGGAGGTAGAGAATGTCGATCAGCTCGTCGGTCACCTGGAAGCCGCCGATTCGCTCTAGCTTCAGGAACGCGATTTCCTGGCTGGACAGGACGGGATGGGCGATCAGCCACTTGCGCAACTTCGGGAAGCCATCCGCGTGGCCAGCCTCTTCGTAGAGTGCACGAGCGTCCAGCAGAGCGAGCCGTTCTAGGCTTCTGTCGGCTGCGTCCGGGTGCGCGAACTCTAGGGAGAGCCTGAGGCAGAGCTCCGACGGCCGGATCGGATTGAGCTCGACGAGTAGCCCGGTCAAATCTTCGTCATCGGGGAGGCTGAGGAACGGCCATGCGTCTATGGGGCTGCTCCAGCAGAGGGCCATGAGATCGGCCAGTGTTCGGGGGCAGCTCAGGCGGTCGCGATAGGGCGTCAGGTGATATCCACCTGGATGCCTCAGCACGCCGATGAGGGCGATACGGTCGAGCACGTACTGGGCCAGTGGCGGGTAAGGAACGCTGAAAGCCTTATCCTTCGGCCAGTCCGCCAACTGCGCCACCGTCGCGGCCACCATGCCGATGATGCGCCGGGACTCGGCCTCGTTGTAGGCCTCGCCTTTTGCATGGTCGAAGGCGGTGGGCGCGGACGAGGGGAATGGAATGCCCGTCATGGAGCGCTCCGGTCCGGTGTATTCCTCGGCGAGACTGGACACCATTGCTGGTAAGAGCAACGGCTGCAGGCCTTCTCGCTGGGCGTCGGGAGATATTCCTCGTCCGAATGCCAGCTCCGGGTGAGGCCGTGGATTATATCTTTGGCCCGTTCCTGAATCGATGTCGAGTTGGGGTCGACCACCCGGATGTCGGGTCCAAGCGGTGTGAGCAGTTCCAGCTCGACGGCGGAGCCCGGGCCCGGGGGAATCGCCCCGGCCTTGAACAGGAGTACAGCCAGCGCGAGCTGCGGGTACCAGGTCAGTAGGTCGGCACCATCGGCCACGAAATCGCCCACCGTGGTTTTCAGCTCGCGGTACACCCACGAACCGTCGCGCCGGTAGAGGAGGTCTGCGTCCGCCACGATGAGAACATCCGCGTGCTGGTCATCGGCGGCTACCGTCTGCTCGGGGTAGGCAGCGCTGTCGGGTGCCGTGTCCAGAAAGGGGCACACCTCCAGGTGTGCTGCGAGCATTGCAGCTCCATGCCGCGCGTGCTCTCCTTCCAACGTCCACTCGCCCGCTGACCAGAAATCAGGGTTTTCTGGGAGGTCGCCTGGAGCGCACGGCCTTCTGGGTTTCCTGCCATGGAGCAGCTTCAGCCACGCGTGGACGGCATCGCCCCGGCGTACAAACGCAGTCTTCTCGGACACCTCATCGGGTGGGAGACCCAGTGCGCGGAAATGTGCCTTGGCGGGACAGTCGCTGAAGTATCTCCCGGTCGTTACCGACCAGATCCGTCTTGGGCGAGACGAGTCACGGATGTCCAAGAACCCAGGAGCGCTGTGCAGCCGACGGCACTCCGACCGGATTTTGCAGTCAAGGCAGTCTCGTCCCGCGATCTCCGTGATCGGACGGCGGAGTGCACTCAGGGTTTCGGCGGCATCCGAGACGAAGAAGGCTTCGGCGGCTTCGGCCGTATCGTCATAGAGCACCCGCGCTAGCCCGTCTATGCATCCGATCTCCACGAGGCGGACCCGGCTCGGGAGCGCGGCGGCAGAGGATGAAGAAGTAAGGGAAAGGAGCGGAAACGGCCTGCCACCACGGTAAGGGCCGGGTTCCTTATCCACTACATCCCGGTCGACGCACGATCCAGTCGCCAGCACATGGGCGGCGGTGGCCAGCTCCGCGTCGGCGCGTCGTTTGGCGCCCGCCCTGCCCATGGCCGGGATGCGGAGCTCGCGAACGGTGTCGCCTCCGTGGCGATAGACGTAGCCGCGTCCCCACGTGCAGAGCTCCCAGGTACGGGAGTTGACGACGGCGTCGCTGGATGGATACTGCCGTATCCAGGGCCCGGCTGGCCGGAGGCCGGTCGCGGTCTGGAGGTGATGGTCCTCCTCGAGTGCGCGAAGGTAGTTGCGCACCGCGTTATGTGTCCACGTCAGCAGCCCCTCGTGTAGCGGGGGGATCAGCTCGCCAGCGATGTCACGCGCCGCGTCGCCGCGGAGGGGAAGGCGCGAGAAGGCTTCGTCCAGAGATACCTTGTAATTTTCGACGAGTTGGAGAACGGCAGTGAAGGGCGAGAAAGCCATGCTCGCGAGACGTGAAAATTTTTTTCTTGCCGGCCGTTTCACTGAGTAGTCGGTTTTGGCCGCCAGATGGGTCGGACAACTCTTCTGAGAAGTCGTGGCCGAGCTGCTGTAGACACGGATGACGGCATTGTCGTGCTCGTGGTTCGACGGGCTCATCTGACCTCCGGGGGCGTCAGGTTAGCATAGCTTTTGCTGTACATAGGAGTCGATTAAGCTGCCGCTCAAAATCTTTTCTGCTGCTTGGGCAGCCGCGCAGGAGGTGTGGTGGACGTCGGGGACAAAATCCAGGATCGTTTCGAACTCAAGCGCAGGCTGGGGCGCGGAGGGATGGGCGACGTCTGGCTCGCGTGGGATGAGGATTTCGAGCGGAAGGTCGCGATTAAGTTCATGATCGAGAGGTCCGCCATCGGTGAGACTAATGCGATTTCGACGGAGGACTACCACGACCTGCGCCGACGATTCGAACGCGAGGGCTTGGCGACGGCTGCGCTCGATCATCCGGCTATCCCGGCCGTTCACCACCGGGGTGTCTGGCGCGGCTCCTCGGGAGGGGAGATGCCGTACCTTGTGATGCAGTACATCGAGGGCAAGACAGTCGAGGACCTGCAGGAGGAGCGGGGTGGCTTTCTTGAACCGGAGGAAGCGGCGTGTCTGGCCGTGCAATTGTGTTCGGCGCTCGCAGTGGCGCATGACGCGAACATCGTGCACCGGGATCTCAAGCCGGCGAACCTCATGGTCGGTCCTTCGGGAATGATCAAGATCATCGACTTCGGTGTGGCGTTCATCGTCGATTCCGAGAAGTCGAGGATCACCAGGAGCAGGTACTCCAGCCCGGGAACGAGTGGATACGTGGCGCCGGAGGTTCTTAAGGGAGCCAGCCCAGGAGGCGCGGCGGCCGATCTCTACGCGTTGGGAATCGTCGTATACGAGTTGCTGGGGGGACCTGTGTTCCGCGCGTTCACCGCTACGGACCTCGACGCCGCGCATCTGTACAAGGACCCGCAGCCCTTGTGTGACCGGAGGTCGACGGTTCCGCGAGACCTCGGTGAGGTGGTCGACCGGTTGCTGATCAAGGATCCGGCGGAGCGCCTCGTCGGCGCCCGCGAGGTATCGGCCCTGATGAGGAGACATATTCCCGCGGCGGGTTGTCCGAATATTGGTCATCCCGTGGAGTTCGACGTCACGCTGCCGTTCAGGACGCCGTTCGCTTCGCTCGCGCGGCCGGAAGACAGTCTCCGGCCAGCGATGGTCGCAGTGGCGGGGGTCGCCATGTCGGCGGCAGACCCGCAGTTGGGACGTGCGCGCGAACTCTGGGACTCAGGCGACCGTGATGAAGCACTCCGTCTTATCAAGCACGTGATAGAGGAGGCCAGGCAAGAGCAGGGTGATGTGGGGAAAGGGGTTGAGCGGGCCTGGCGGCTCTACGCGGAGCGGCTCTGGGCCGCAGGGCGTGTGGGCGAGGCGGTCGGCGAACTCAGAGACATGCTCCGGATCTTCGACGTTAAACTGGGCAGACGGGACAGGCGGACAGTGGAAGTGCGTGAGCTGCTCAGGAGATACGAATCGGATGAAGAATGACGGGCGAGGAAGTCTGCTCGCCCGTTTCGTACTATCGCCTTGGCCGCTTCGGGTTGGTGGGCCGCTTTTTCTTCGCCATGGCGCCTCCCGGTTTTGAGAGTTTCCGCGGGGAGCCGCGGAGCATTCGGACAACTAAGCTACTAGGCCAGTATATCGCTGCCGCTTGTCCGGTGATGGCTATTTCTGGAATAATGCTGCCGCCTCCTTAGCGCGTATCTCGCGGACCTGGTCGGTGTCTCCATGGCCGATGTCCTCAAGAATAGCGATCGCGAGGAGCCAGTGCTGGACGGCGCCGTTCGGGTCGCCTGACGCCAGCGCGCTGTCGCCCATGCTGTCCAGCGTACGGATCTCGTTGGCGCGGTAGCCGATCTCCCTGTACAGGCGAAGGCACTGCTCGAAGTAGCCGAGCGCGGCCTTGTGATCGCCGAGCAACTGGTGGATGCAAGCGACGCTGTCAAGATCGGCTGCCCGGCTGTTGGGGACGTTCAGCTCGCCGTGTAGGTCGGCGGCTTGCGTGCAGTACATCAGGGCCTCCTGGTGTTCTCCCCGCATGGCCAGGCTCCAGCCGATGCCGTTCAGGGCGTCCGCGAGCCCGCTTTCGGCTCCAGCCTCTCGGAATCCGTCGGCGGCGAGGTGGTATTGCTCCAGGGCCGCCTCGTGCTCCTCCGCATAGGCCAGACTGACCGCCAGGACATAGCGGCAGTCGGCTTCCGCGCGTGCCGATCGTCGCGGCCCCAGTGTGGTTAAGGCTTGCCGTCCGTACTCGACACTCTCGGCGTGTGCTCCCAGCCGGCGCAGGGTGATGGCCAGTTGCCGGAGGAAGTAGGACCGGATCTCCGGATCCTTGGGCTTCGATGGGTCGTCCGTGATCGAGCGCAACATCGTCGCGCAGTCGTTCCATCGCCCGTGGTACCACATGTTCTCGATGAGAGAGTCCGCGATAGTCCTGGCCTTGCTCTCCATGCCGTGTTCCTGGGCGTACCGCACAGCGGCGAGGAAGCGCGGTGAGTCCTGGCTGGCGAGACGGGTACCGGGGCCCGTGGCAGCGGCTCTATCGGCGTAGTGCCTGATGAGCCTTTCACAGGCACGGTCATGGATGTCCTGGAGGCGCCGATCCCCACGGCAGAGGGAGAGCGCGTAGTCACGGAGGAGCTCGTGCATCTGGAAGTCGCCGTGTGCGTTCTCTTGGAGCAGGTGGAAATGGCGTAACCGGCGTAGCAGGGCCAACCCTGTTCGGGTGTCCTCCAGACTTGCGAGCGCGGCGGCTCCCGTGCTGTCGATGTCAGGGCCCGGGGCCGTGCCGACCAGGACGAAGAAATCTCGCAGCTCGGCAGGAAGCGCGATATACGTCCAGGAAAAGACGGTGCGGAGCGCGGAATTTGGCTCGTGCAGGTCGAGGAAGTCCAGTCGGTTGTCGGCGTCGGTCAAAACGGACACGATTTGGTTCAGTGACAGCTCAGGCAGGTGCCGGATGTGGGATCCGGCGATTGCCAGGGCTAGAGGATTGCCGCCGCAGGCGGCCAGAACGGTGGCAATCGCGGTTGGCTCGGCGGCTGCTCGGTCGGCACCTATGTGCCGGATCAGCAGATCCCGGGATTCGTGGATTGGTAGTGGAGTCAGGTGGAAATGCGTGACATCGGTTCTTCGTAGGAGGGTTCCCAACATGGTGCGGCTGGTGGCGATGATGGCGGAGGACCCGTGACGCGGGAGCAGATGGAGGACGCTCTCGCTCTCCTGGACGTTGTCCATGACGATGACGAACCGCCTCGCCTCGACCGTGTCCAGGTAGTGCAGCCGGCGGCCCTCCGGGTTCTTGCCTGCGGCTGCGTCAGCCTCGCCCATCTGTTCCAGGAGCACCTCGACCGCCTCGGCACACGACATGGGAGCGGTCGGACCGAAGCCTCGGAAGTCGACGAACAACTGCCCGTCGGGGAAGTCGTGGGCAGCCTCGTTGGCCATGTCGATGGCGAGAGTGGTCTTTCCCAAGCCGGGGCCACCTGTGACAGCGATGCAGAGAAGCTCCGCCGTCGGTCCGGGGCCGAGGAGGCCGTGGTCGCCTCGGCGCACGTAGGGCTGAGGGAGGGCAGGAAGGCGGTTGCGTCGCGGGACGGCCATGGGCTGCATCGCCCCTTCCTTGCGGAGTACGGCCTGAGCCAACTCCTCCCGCCGCCACCACTGCTGGGCCGCCGTTGCTTCGCTGCCGTGCCAGGCGAGTTTGTTGAAGGGGTCGTCGATGAGCGAATCACCCAGAGCCGCGTGCAGGGCCCGCTCGCTGCGGAAGAGGTCGATCCCGTCGGGCTGCTTGAGATCCAGCCGGATGACCTCGGCGCACTGAAGGAACGTTCGCAAGTCGGAATCGGAGGGCTTGCGTCCGACGATGGCCGTCCAACGCGTTACGACGACCTTGACGAAGGTTTCGAGCGCCCTCCGCTGGGAATCCGTCGGCGCTGCCGCCGAGAGAGGGAGGCCAGCCGGGTATGTACGGAGGCGCCGGAGCACGATGCCGAGCTGGTCGAAGGCGCGACTCCCGTCATGGTTCGTGGCGATCACGAGCCGGTCTCGTGAGAGGTCAACGGGGCGGACGTCCGAACTCGTGTGGATACCTTCGACGAAGGCGCGCACTATCTGGTCAATGGCCTTCACCAGATCTTCGGTCTGCGCGTCCAACCGTCTCATTCCGGCCTTCGCCTGTATGAGGATGAACCCGCCGCTGGACACGGTGGCGCCCACATCGTCGACGGGAAGCCCGGTCTCACACCCCACCGTTTCAATCCGGACGGCGGTGCCGAGCCCGAGGTCGGTCAGCGGCATCTCCACGATGGCGCGCACAGCACACCAGGCGAAAACCTGAGCCTGGAAGGTGAGGCCGCGCGCAGCTCTCGCTCCACCGGCTGATGATCTTGCCCCCGCCTGGTGATGAGACTCGTCCATGGCCTCCTCACCGTCTCGCAGATCCGCTGATGGGAGCATCTCACAATCGGTCCCAGCCGGATCGTCGCCTTCATTGGACAGGGGCGTTCCCCCTGGGGCGGCAGGGATTCTCACCGCCAAGACAATGTTGCCGGGGAACCTGTCACCTCGACGCGCCCCCATGCGCTCGGTGATCGTCGCAACGACGGCCAGTCGCATGCCAGTGCCGACGGCTGGGGGAACGGCAGGCGTTGCTGCGTTAACAGCCGAGGACATTGCTGATGGAACCTGTTGTTAAGACCTGGGAGGACGAGCCCGCGTCCTGACTGAGCTTTGATCAACGCTGACGGTACAGAGGTTGAATATTCGGGGTGTCATGTTGATCTCGGGTTCGTGACAAGGCCGATGTGTGCCAGGAAGGCGTCCAGGAGGTCGGGGCGGTACTGCAACTGCTTGAGCCGGTTGCGGATGATCGTGGCGAGATCGTCCAGGGTGCAGGGAGCCAGGTTGCCCAGGCCGTGTTTGAGATGGGACCACACCGTCTCCACCGGCTTGAGTTCGGGCGCGTAGGCCGGCAGGCAGAACACCGTCAGCCACGGGCGCTTGTCGATCAGGCTGCGCATCAGGGCGTCTACGTCCATGTTGACGTTGGCCCAAATCAGCACGATCGGCCCGCCGAGCTGCTGGTGGACGGCGTCCAGGAGAAGGGCGTAATCGGTCTCGGCGAACCCTTTGCGTTCGTGCTTGCGGCGCCGGTAGATCCGCATGCGGTAGATCAGCCAGGTCCAGTGCCCCGGCTTGAGACAGATCAGCCCGGCCAGGTTGACGCGTTCGGAACCCTTGCCCGAGACGGTGACGATCTGGGTATGCCCACGTGAGCGACTACGCGGAGCTGTCTGCTTCTGTGCCGACGTCGAACAGCCCTGCTGGTGAAGGCTTCTTCTTCGCGCTCCTGCCCTTCGGCTGCTTGTGCTTGGAGGCCCGGTACGACTCGACGGACTTGCGTGATGACCTCCACACACCATCGGCTCCCTGCACGGCGTTGAGGCGGCCTCGCTGGGCGGCCTGTCGGAGGGCGGCAATCGTGAACTCGTCATCGACAAGAGCCGCGAGCGGGACAAGCCGTGCGGGGCCCGCCACGTTGGGCACGATGAAGCGGTTGAGGTTCTCCTCCATGGCGCGTGCGATCAGCTCGCCCAAAGCCCCGTGGTCGCCAGCGTCGGCGCGGCGCATCGCCGCCAGATACCCATCACGCTGCTGCTTGAAGATGATGATGGGCGGGTAGCCCAGCCGAACCAGGATGAGGTTCAGAGCGAGTCGTCCGGAACGCCCGTTGCCGTCGATGAAGGGGTGGACTCGCTCAAAGCTGTTGTGGATCCGCGCAAGCTCTTCTGGCAGGGGATGCCCGAGAGCCTCACCTGACTCAATCTTCTTTCCCGTAGCGCAGACCTGAGCCACCCACGCCTGGATCTCAGCGGGAACGAGGGGCCAGCCAGGCGGGGTCATGCCTTCGGCGAAGGGGTGCAGATCGTGCTGTCGGAAGCTACCCGGCCCCTCCTGGTCGGTGGCGTCCGGGTGCGGCGCGACATCCCAGACCGGTGTCATCGCGGTGTGGTGGATGTGGCGGAGTTCACCGAGACTGATGAGCTCGCCTTCGTTCCACACCTCTGGTTCCAGTGCCTGGCCGTACACCCATTTCGCGGCGTCTGCGTACCCTTTGACCTCGTTGTACTCGCGGAGCGGCTTGGCGCCGACTGCGATCCCTCTGTCCAGCAGGGTCTGCACCTCGCGCAAGACCAGCGTATTGCCTTCCAGGGCGGTGGAGTGGTGCGCCTCTAGATGCCAGATGTCGGACCAGATCTCTTGCGCTTCGGTCGGACTAGGTAGCCCACCTAGCCTCTGGTTGAGCTCCTCGAGCGCGCGATCCAGTCGCTCGTAGACGGTTGCCCGGGTTGGGCGACCTCTTCCCGCCACTACATCCCCTATGGTTCCGGCTGTTGCAAAGTTTGATTAGCCATCCTAGGACTCAATTGAACTAATCAAACCTAGTGTCTCGAGCCGGTCTGGAAGGTTCTTGCCTACCCGCTGCAGGAACCGCACCGGGTCTTCCCCGACGCCGCCGCCAGCTGCGACCTTAACAACAGGCCGCAGCTCATACCCCTGGACAGCGCCGCCGTCCTGCCCGGCCTGCAGCCCGATACAGTCTCGGGACGAGTGATAGCGGTCGCCGGCTTCGGTCATGGACACGAGAGGCATCGCACCCTCCAGTTGGTCCCTGCCCATCTCAGTCTCCGCCAGGACGCACCCGAGATCTGATCAGGATCGAGGAGTCCGCGCCCGTCCGCAGCCGGAGAAGCTGCTTGAGCCGGTCATTCTCCTCACGTAGTTGTGCGATCTCGACCAAGGCGGCGTCCAACGCATTCGTAGCTCGACAGGGTCGTTCCATTCGGCCCACAAGTCCACGGGCCTACAGACGACGCTACGGCGAGGTTTCCCCATCGTGTTCTGGATCGCTGAACAGGAATGCTGCTGCCTTGATGACGGGATGAACGGAGTTGAGGATGAGCGCTCGTTGGGCGGGGGTGTGCTGTCCGGAATATCCCGCGGTTGTCTGGTAGGACTCGTGTCCGGCGATGAGTTGCATGACTCCTGGTGCGACGCCGCCGTCGCGGAGCATGGTGATCATGGTGTGTCGAAGGGCATGCGGGGTGATGTGCTTGGCCAAGCCGCGGTGGTGAGCGCGTTCGAGGGCGGGCTGCAGCACGTTGTTGCGTTGGTTGGCGTAATCGATGTAGTCGCCTGCGCATCCGTGAAAAAGAGGCTGACCAGCATTCTTGCCGTTCGCATGGCGTGCCAGCAGCGTTGCCGGCTCGCGGCAGATGGGGACGTCGCGCTGCTTCTTACCCTTCGGGTAGAGCCTGAGCTGCCATCGCCGGCGGCCGGTCGTTTCGTCCAGTAGGTAGGCGTACGTCTGAACTACATGGATCACGCAGCCGATCGGATCCAGGCCGGACACGTGGAGCCCGGCGATCTCACCCCACCGCAGGCCAGTGGCCATCTCGGTCACGATGAACAAGGCAGTGTCCGGGTCTATGTCGTGGACCGCTTGGAGGTAGATGCCTACTTCGGGTCCGTACAGGATGGCGCGGGCGGTCACTGGGCCGGTCGGCAGGCGGAAACCGTCACAGGGAGATGAGCTGAGAAATGGTGGCTCGCCGTTCTCGCCCTGCTGCGTGGCCGCCTTGAAGACCGGCTTGATCGCTCCTCGATAAACCTTCGCCGCTGTGGCAGGGGAGAGCGTCGCGGGGGTCGGTGGTGCGGGTCGGGGAGCGCCTGCGTCCCGCCACTGCCGCAGCACACCGGGCGGCACGCGTCCGGTCTTCTTGACCGCGACGTCGTTGGTTCGTGCCCATCGTCGTGCCGCCTGCTCATCCGACATGGGAGGGGTGGGCTGGTGTTCGTTGCGTCCGGATGGTTTTGCGAGCATCCATTCCGCCCATTCGCGCAGCACTCGACGGGTGACCCGATCCAGGGGCAGGCGGCCGAAGAAGGGGAAGACATGTCGTTCGGCCTCGGTCAGGTAGACGAAGCGCTGAGTGGGGGCGGCCCCGAGCCGGGTGGCGTAGTCGTGGCGCGCGTACTGCTCGAAGGTCGGCATGTCGGCGTCGACGGTGCCGTCGAAGTGCGGGTCCTCGATGCCGTGGCAGCCTTTGGGGTAGCCGTGCGGACGATTCTCGCCGCTGAGTTCGACCAAGGTCGCGAAATCTTCGGCGATCTGCCGCTCGTAGCAGGTCTCGAAGTCTTCCTTTCCGCCTCTTCCTCCGCCTATACGCCACTTCACCAGCCACGATCTCGCGCCGTTCTTGGCCGTGCGTTCGATGATCCGCGCCACAACTCCCCCTGACGGTCCAAGGACGCATGGTGAAGGAAGCGGCCGGGACAGACGGCCACGACTCGCATCAACAAACGGACTATTCACCATCGCGTGGTGAGATGCGGGAACACCGGGGGAACATGATCTACAGCACGGTCCCGCAGGGTCGTGTCGTCGCCTCGAAGAAAGCTTTCGACCTGCACTTATGAGTGGTAGGGCGCCCGGGGCTCGAACCCGGAACCTACGGATTAAAAGTCCGCAGCTCTGCCAATTGAGCTAACGCCCCTCGCAAGAGCAAGGGTACAGAGATTACCGCCCTGCCCGCGACGCCTCCATCACCGGTAAGCCGCCATCCCCGTCAGCGCCTCCCCCAGCACCAGCGTGTGGATTTCTTGCGTCCCCTCGTACGTCAGAACGCTCTCCAGGTTGTTCATGTGCCTGATCACAGGGTACTCCAGCGTGATCCCGTTCCCGCCCAGGATGCTGCGGGCCTGCCGGGCGATGTCGAGGGCGGCCCGTACGTTGGCGAGCTTGCCGAAGCTGATCTGCCGTGGCTCCAGTCGCCCCGCGTCCTTCAGGGAGCCGAGGTGCAGGGCGGTGAGGCCGGCCTGGGCGGTTCCGACGTACATCCAGGCGAGTTTCTCCTGGGTGAGCTGGAACGAGCCGATCGGCTTGGAGAACTGGACGCGGGTCTTGGCGTACTCGACGGCCGCTTCCAGGCAGGCGCGGGCGGCGCCGGTGACGCCCCAGACGATGCCGTAGCGGGCTTCGGACAGGCAGGAGAGCGGGCCGCGCAGGCCGGTGACGCCGGGGAGGGCGGCGGAGGCGGGCAGGCGGACGTCGTCGAAGTACAGGGAGGACGTCACGGAGGCCCTCAGGGACATCTTCTTGTGGATCTCAGGGGCGGAGAAGCCGGGGGTGGAGGTGGGGACGACGAAGCCGCGGATGCCGTCGTCGGTCTGCGCCCACACGACGGCGACGTCCGCGACGGAGCCGTTGGTGATCCACATCTTGGAGCCGTTGAGCACCCAGTCGGTGCCGTCCTTCTTGGCGTACGTGCGCATGCCGGCGGGGTCGGAGCCGTGGTCGGGCTCGGTGAGGCCGAAGCAGCCGATGGCCTCGCCGGCGGCCATCCGGGGCAGCCATTCCTCTTTCTGCTCGTCGGAGCCGTACTTCCAGATGGGAAACATGGCCAGCGAGCCCTGCACGGACACGAAGGAGCGCAGGCCTGAGTCGCCGGCCTCAAGTTCGCGGCAGGCCACCCCGTACGACACCGCGTCCGTGCCCGCGCAGCCGTACCCCTGGAGGTGCATCCCCAGCAGGCCGAGCGAGCCGAGCTCGGGCGCGAGCTCGCGGGCGGGGAAGACGGCCTGGTCGAACCAGTCCCCTACGTAGGGGAGGACGCGGTCGGCGACGAACGATCTGACGGTGTCGCGGATGAGCCGCTGGTCAGGGTTGAGCTTGTCGTCCAGGCGCAGCAGGTCGTCCATGGCGGGTCCTCTCGTGCAAGGGGGACTACCAGGGTTCTACCAGGGGCAATCCTGATGTGCGAACACCGGGCCGCCGGGCAGTCTTGAGGCATGAGCGAATACAACGTCAAGAAGCTGCGTCGGACGCACAAGGGCCGGATCATCGCGGGTGTCTGCTCGGGCGTCGGCGAGTTCGTGGGGATCGACGCCAACCTGGTGCGGATCGCGCTCGCGATCGCCACCCTGTTCGGCGGCGCCGGCGTCGCGCTGTACGCGATCGGCTGGCTCCTGATGCCGGACGAGGAGCACGACACCTCGATCGTCCAGGACCTCATCAACAAGCAGCAGAACAAGGCCACCTCGACCGACTGGAGCGGCGAGCAGAAGCCGCAGCAGTGATCAGGCGGCGGCCTCGGCGGGCACCCGGGCGGTCTTGTCGCGGGACTCGGTCCAGATCATGGCCAGCACGGCCGCGCTGATCACCCCGGCGATCCCCGCCAGCGCGACCACCGGCTCAGGGCCGAGTCTCTCCGCCGCGAACCCGCCCACCAGGATGCCGATGCCCTGCACGGCCATCAGCCCCGACTGCACGAGGCCGAACGCCTGCGCGCGACGTTCGGCGGGCACGTACTGGACGAAGGCGGCGTTCGCCGCGAGTTGGTAGGCCCCGCCGATCCCTGACAGCACCCACGCGGCCAGCACGACGGCCAGCGGCGGGCGGATCGCGGTCACGATCAGGGGCGCGCAGCTCAGCATGGCCATCCAGCCCATGAGCCGCAGCCGCCGCTGCGGCGTGACGAACCTGCTGAACAGGAACGCGCCCACGACCGTCCCGGCGGGCATGGCCGCCATCAGCAGCCCGGTGATCACCGGTACGGGCAGGTCTCCGGTGGCGAGCCTGGCCGCGTACGGCGCCGCGATGCCCTCGGGCAGGATGTAGAACCCGCACAACCAGGCGAACAGCACCAGCGTGCGCAGCTTGCGTGAGCCGAACACGAGCCGGGCGCCGCTCGTGGTCATCGACCACATGGACGGCTTCGACGTCCCCACGCTGGCGGGGCGGCGGCGTACGCCGGAGACGAGGATCAGCGCCGATCCGAGGAAGGTCGCGGCGTCGAGGGCGAGCGCGCGGTACGGGCCCATGGCCGCGATGAGCGCTCCGCCGGTGGCGAAGCCGATCATCTGGACGGCCTGGTTGGTCATGTTCTGGAGGGCCGAGCCGATGACGTACGCGTCGCCGTCCAGCACCTCGGGCAGCAGTGCGGCGCGCGCGGCCGAGAACGGCGCGCTGAGCAGCACGACCAGGAACACCAGCGCGCACAGCGCCCAGAACGGCACGCCCGGCACCGCCATCACGCCCACCAGCGCGGCGCGCAGCAGGTCGCAGGCCAGCATGACGCCTCTGCGCGCGAACCGGTCGGCCAGCCCGGCCAGCAGCGGCCCGCCGACGATGGAGGGCAGGTACGTCAGCGCGTAGACCGCGGCGGTGGCCAGCGGCGAGCCGGTGCGGTCGTAGACGAGGACGGCGAGCGCCACCTGGGCGAGCTGGTCGCCGAGGAGCGACAGGCCCTGGCCGTACCAGAGTGCCCGGAACTCCTTGACGGCGATGACTTCCCGATATGTGACTTGTCGTGCTTCTCCGGCACGGCGATGCCGTCCCGGCGGCCGTCGCGCCCGCATGGCCCCCACTGGACTCCGCTGTGCCTGACTCAGGGTGCTCGCTATGTGACCTAAGGTGCCCGACGTCAAGGGGTGACCGCAACCGAAAGCAGCCAACCAAAAGCAAAGGGTTACCAGCCCAATTCGTGAAGGCGGGCGTCGTCGATGCCGAAGTGATGCCCGACTTCATGGACGACCGTGATGCGGACCTCGTCGATCACGTCTTCCTCGGTATCGCAAATTTCGCATATGGGATTGCGGTAGATCTCGATCCGGTCGGGCAGAACTGCTGAGTACCAGTCGCCGCGTTCGGTGAGGGGGACACCGGTGTACAGGCCGAGCAGGTGGGGCTCCGGCGGGTCATCGACGACCGTGACGACGACATTACTCATGGCGCGCGTGAGATCCGGCGGAATCGTGTCCAACGCCTCGGCCACGAGCTCCTCGAACTTCTCCCGCGAAACCTCAATCACCCTTGCCATTCTGCCCCGCCCGACAGGTAAGCAAGAAACCGTATGAAGTTCGTGCACAGGTCAAAGGCAGTCCTTCGATCGCGCGGAGCGAGGATCGCGGCGGTGCTCCTCGTGGCCGCCGTGGGCGCCTGGCTCGGCATCTTCCTCAGCGGCACCGTACGCGCCCAGGTGGGCCCGGTGGAGACCGGAATGTCTCTGCGCCCGGCCTGGGACGGCGAGACGGTCGTGGACGCCAGCCCGCTCGGCACCCTCACCTTCCAGACCCACAGCGCGCCGCTCCGGCTGCGCATCACCCTCGAGAACATCGACCAGGAACGCGCCAAGGCCTTCCTGGAGGACCCGCGCATCGCCGACCGCCTGCCGGACGTGATCGAGCAGGACCTCATGGACGGCGTGCGCGCCCTCGTGATCCGCTCACTGCTCTGTGCGGGCGCGGGAGCGCTCATCGCAGTCCTCATGGTCTTCCGGCGTCCGAGAACGGCTCTGGTGGGCCTTCTGGCGGCTTCTGTCGCCCTCGCCGCCACCGGAGCCCTCGCGGCGCTCACGTTCCGGCCCGGCTCACTCGTCGAGCCGCGCTACTCGGGCCTGGTCGCCGCCGCGCCGTCACTCGTCGGCAGCGCGGAGTCGATCGTCACGCGCTTCGAGTCGTACCGCTCCCAGCTCACCAAACTCGTCACGAACGTCTCGAAGCTGTACGACACGGTCTCCACCCTGCCCCTGTACGACGCCGACCCCAAGACCATCCGCGTCCTGCACATCTCCGACATCCACCTCAACCCGATCGCCTGGAACGTCATCCGCTCCCTCAAGGACCAGTTCGCCGTGGACGCCATCGTCGACACCGGCGACATCTCCGACCACGGCACCAAGGCGGAGAACAAGTTCGTCGACGAGATCGCCGGCCTGAAGGTCCCGTACGTGTTCGTCCGCGGCAACCACGACTCGATGACCACGCAGAAGGCCGTCGAGAGGCAGAAGAACGCCGTCGTCCTGGACGACACGGCCAAGCGGGTCGCCGGCCTGACCATCTACGGCCTCGGCGACCCCCGCTTCACCCCGGACAAGTCCGTGACCGTCGACTCCGACCCGGCGGCGCTCGCCGAGTACGGCCGCGCCCACCAGTCCAAGGTCGGCAAGGCCGACCTGATCGCCGTGCACGACGGCGAGGTCGGCCGCGGCTTCTCCGGCGCGGCCCCCATGATCCTCGCCGGCCACACCCACGAACGCCGCACCACCATGCTCCCCTCGGGCACCCGCATGCTCGTCCAGGGCTCCACCGGCGGCGCCGGCCTGCGCGCGCTCGAACACGCCCAGCCCACGCCCGTCCAGGCCTCCGTCCTGTACTTCGACAAGGAGACCAGACGCCTCCAGGCATGGGACGACATCACCCTCGGTGGCCTGGGAGAGCAGTCGGTCTACATCCAGCGTCACGTGGAGCCCGACCCACAACGTATGATTTCCCCGGAGCCAACGAACGCCCCGTCGCCAACGGGATCGGTCACTGGCACCCCCGCGTCGCCGGTCGCCGGTCCGCCACTTTGGCATCAAGGGCAATCGTCCCCTATGCTTCAGAGGTCCCCGACGGAAGGCGACAGGGAAACCTAAGCCCCCATCGTCTAGCGGCCTAGGACACCGCCCTTTCAAGGCGGCGGCACGGGTTCGAATCCCGTTGGGGGCACCGCGAGCGCCTAGCGCACCCGCAAAACGGCCGGTCGAAGACCACCGAAGAGCTGGTAAGCTAAGCGAGCGCAAACAGAACGAAACGCAAGACGCAAGGTCCTGTAGAGCAGTTTGGAGTGCTCGCCACCCTGTCAAGGTGGAGGTCGCGGGTTCAAGTCCCGTCAGGACCGCTCTGGGTCAGGTAGCTCAGTTGGTACGAGCGTCCGCCTGAAAAGCGGAAGGTCGGCAGTTCGACCCTGCCCCTGACCACCAGCTTCAACGCCCCGAACGGATCATCGTTCGGGGCTTTTTGGTGTTCCCATGAGTCACAATCGGTCCCGTGGATTCCCGCGAGCCGAAGTTCCTGTTGATCGACGGAGATGGACGGGTACTGGGAGCCTGCCTCGATGCCGACGGTCTCTTCGTTGAGCCGGTCGACAGCGACGAGCCTGTGACGGTGGAAATCCTGGGATGCCTGGCCACCCGGCGCTTACGCGACTACCTGGAGGGGTCCAAGCGATACCGCCTGCGGAACCCGCTCTGGCTGGAAGGGCTGCGCATGCTCGACGCCGCGGGGGAGCCTCTGGTGGACTTCTGGGTGAGCGAGATCATCGAGTGGAGGCCGTCGCGGCTCGGCGCCGAACGCGTGGACATCGTCGCAGACTGGGGATACGACAGCCCCCGGGCCGGTGCGCGGCACATCTGGGAGCGGTGGTGGAGGGGGCGGCCCGACCGCGTCAACCAGTGGGCGGTGTACGGGGCGGAGGGCAGGCGGGAATGGCTGAGCATCGTCGGTCGTGCCCTCGGCAAGGAAAGCAGACGAGTCGATCGGCTCCCAGGGCACGTCTACCACCTCGATGGCCGCCACATCACCGATGAGTGCTCCTTCTATCTCGCGATGGGAGAGGCGATCAACGGGCCTGGCGGCTACTTCGGCTGGAATCTCGACGCGTTGAATGATTGCCTGAGGGGCGGGGCCGGGAAGCCGTTCACGCTGATCTGGAGTGACGCTCACGTGGCACGGCGGTCCCTGACCGGTGTCATCTGGACGATTCTCGAAGAGCACCGTGTGGAGGTCGTATCGAGGTGATTGCCGGTCCCGTGACAACGTGGAGGAGGCCGACATGGCCGGTACCGTCGCCGTCGTCACCGGAGCCGCACGGGGCATCGGGCGCGGCATCGCTCTCGTGCTGGGCGAGGCCGGAGCGACCGTCTACGTCACCGACCGCGAGAGCCGCGACCGGCGCCACTCCGAGCTGCCCGGCACCGTGGAGGACACCGCCGAGCAGGTGAGCGAGCGCGGCGGCACCGGGGTGCCGGTCCGGGTCGATCATGCCGACGACCGGGCGGTGGAGGCGCTGTTCGCCCGGGTGCGGGAGGAGCGGGGCGGGCTGGATCTGCTGGTGGCGAACGCCTTCGCGGGCAACGCCCTGCCGTTCCGCGGCGGCCCGTTCTGGACGCTTCCGCTCGACCACTGGCACAACATGATCGACGTCGGGTTGCGCAGCCACCTCGTCTCGGCCTGGTACGCCGCGCCGCTGCTGATCGGGCGGGGCGGCGGCCTGGCCGAGCGGGGCGGCGGCGTGGTCGAGCGGGGCGGCGGCGTGGTCGGGCGGGGCGGCGGTCTGATCGTGCTCACTGGCTACACCGACCCGCCGGCCGAGGTGATCGCCGGGCATCTCTTCTACGACCTCGCCATGACGGGCGTCAGCCGCCTGGCCAGTTCGCTTGCCCACGACCTGCGCCCGCACCGGGTCACGGCGCTGGCCGTCTCGCCGGGGTTCACCCGTACGGAGGCGATCCTGGCGGAGCTCGGCCAGGAGCTGACGGAGGGGGATCCGGTGGAGGTCCCAGGGCGGGCGGTGCGGGCGTTGCTGGAGGATCCGGACGTGGGGCGGTTCGCGGGCCGGACGCTGCCCGTCGCGGACCTGGCCGAGGTGTACGGCTTCCCGAGGTAGGTGTCCATCCACCGTTCGGTGGATTCGCGGGTCAGCATGATGCGCGCCCGATCCTGGCCGCCAGGTCGATTCGCCTCGGACGCGGGCGCAGGAAGCTTGAGCCATGGCAGTCATCGAGGTCACGGACCTGCGCAAGGCGTACGCGGGCCAGACGGTCCTGGACGGGGTGTCGTTCTCCGTGGAGGAGGGCGAGATCTTCGGCGTGCTCGGCCCGAACGGCACCGGCAAGACCACCATGGTGGAGTGCGTGGAGGGGCTGCGGCGTCCCGACAGCGGAACGATCAGGGTGCTCGGTCTCGACCCGGTCAAGGACGCGCGCGTGGTGCACGAGCGGATCGGGGTGCAGCTCCAGCAGACCCAGTTGCCGGAGAACCTGAAGGTGTGGGAGGCGCTCGACCTGTACGCCTCGTTCTACGCCCGGCCGCGTGACTGGCGGGAGCTGCTGGAGGAGTGGGGGCTGGCGGACAAGCGGAACGCCCGGTTCGGGAAGTTGTCCGGAGGCCAGAAGCAGCGGCTGTTCATCGCGCTGGCGCTGGTGGGCAACCCGCAGGTGGCGTTCCTGGACGAGCTGACCACCGGGCTGGACCCGCAGGCCCGCCGCACGACGTGGGAGCTGATCAAGCGGATCAGGGCGAGCGGCGTGACGGTGGTGCTTGTCAGCCACTTCATGGACGAGGTGGAGGAGCTGTGCGACCGCGTGGCCGTGCTCAGCGGAGGCAGGGTCGTGGCGGTGGACACGCCGTCCGGTCTGGCCGGAGGCGAGCAGCGGATGCGGTTCACGCTGAAGGGGGAGCACCTCCTCGACCTGGCGGGCGTGCCGGGGGTGACCGCCGTGTCCAGGGACGGCAACCGGGTGACCGTCACCGGCAGGGGCGACTTCGCGACGGCGGTCACGGCGCATCTGGCGCGGCAGCAGGTGCTGGTCAGCGACCTGCGCATCGACAAGCGGACGCTGGAGGACGCGTTCACCGCTCTGACCGGCCCGTCCTTCTGAGGAGAGAGAACGATCATGATGAAGCTCGCCGTCGTCGAGACCAAGCTGCTCACCCGGGACCCCGGGACGCTGTTCTCGCTGCTCATCCCGCTGTTCATCCTGGTGGTGTTCGGCAGCTCGATCGAGCCGGGCGACACCGTGCTGCTGCCGATGGCGCTGGCCATCGCCGTGGGGCTGGTGGGCCTGTACCTGCTCCCCACCACCCTGGCCGGCTACCGCGAGCGGGGCATCCTGCGCAGGCTGTCCATCACGCCGGTGCGTCCTGGCAGCCTGCTGGTGGTGCAGTTGCTGCTGCAACTCGTCCTGGTGGTGGTCGCCTGCGGGCTGCTGGTGACCGTCGCGGGCACGGTGCTGGGCGCGCGGCTGCCCGGCCTGGTGCTGTCCGGTGCGCTGGCGTTCCTGCTCGGTACGGCGAGCATGTTCGCGATCGGCTCGCTGGTGGCGGCCCTGGCGCCGAACGGCAGGGCCGCGAACGGGATCGGTGTGCTGCTGTACTTCCCGATGGCCTATCTCGCCGGGCTCATGCAGCCGGTCGACCAGATGCCGGATATCGTGGCGACCGTCGGGAAATTTACCCCTCTGGGTGCTTTTAGGGAGAGCCTTCGGGACGTCTGGGCGGGGAGTGCTCCCAGCCTCGTCGCCCTGGGCGTGATGGCCGTGTACACCCTGGTCATCGGCCTCGCGGCAACCAAGCTCTTCCGCTGGGAGTGAAAGAATGGCCGGTCGCCTCGACCGCTGGGAACGGCTGCTGGAGCGCCAGCTCGCCGCCGCACCGTACGTCCTGCTGACGATCTCCACCATCCTCACGCTGCTCACCGGCGGCCGGCCGTGGATCACGGCCGGCCTGGCCGCGCTCGCCGCCGCATGGCTGTGGCTGGCGCCCCGGGGCGCGGTCTACGTGGCGGGCCTGGTGGTGCTGATCGGGGCACTCTGTACGCAGGGAGCGTGGTTCGCCAGCTTCTTCGGCTTCACCGGCTACCTCCACTCCTGGCAGTACCTGAAGGGGAAGTGGCGGTTCGCCGGAGTGAGCGCCACGGCCGCGATCAGCGTCGTGACCTACAGCGGCGGCCTGCCGGAGCCCACCCCGGTCGCGATCCTCACCTACCTGTTCTTCACCGCCGCCATCGTGGCAGGGGTCGGCCTGTTCAGCTTCGTCGGCGAGGTCACGGCCGAGCGGAGCGACGAACGCAAACAGATGGTGACGCGCCTGGAGCAGACCATGCGGGAGAACGCGGGCCTTCAGGCCCAGCTCCTGGTCCAGGCCCGCGAGGCGGGCGTGCTCGACGAACGGCAACGCATGGCCGCCGAGATCCACGACACCCTCGCCCAGGGGCTGACCGGCATCATCACCCAGCTCCAGGCCGCCAAGCAGGGCCAGGACTGGCACCACGTGGACGTCGCGGTACGGCTGGCGCGCGAGAGCCTGGCCGAGGCGCGGCGCTCCGTGAACGCGGTCGGCCCCGGCCAGCTCGACACCGCGCCCCTGCCGGAGGCGCTCGAAGAGGTCGTCGCTCAGTGGCGCGAGCTGCACGGGACGCGAGCCGAGTTCACCGTCACCGGTACGGTCCGTCCCATGCATCCAGAGGTCGAAGAGACGCTGCTGCGCACCGCGCAGGAAGCCCTGGCCAACGCCGCCAAGCACGCGAACGCCTCCAGGGTGGGGCTGACCCTGTCGTACATGGAGGATCTGGTGACGCTGGACGTACGCGACGACGGCATCGGCTTCGACCCCAGGCTGACGGCGTTCGGGCTGACGGCGATGCGCAAGCGGGTGGACCGGCTGGCGGGCACCCTGGAGATCGAGTCCGAGGCCGGCGCGGGCACCGCGATCTCGGCCAGCCTCCCGGCGGTTACCCGTGGCTGATCAGGTGCCCGCGACCGAGCAGGTGCCCGCGTCAGGGCAGCGGATCCGGTTGCTGATCGCCGACGACCACCCCATCGTCCGCGACGGCCTGCGTGGCATGTTCGCCGGCGACCCCGGCTTCGAGGTGCTTGGCGAGGCCGCCGACGGCGCCCAGGCCGTCGCCCTCGCCCAGGCCCTGCATCCGGACGTCATCCTCATGGACCTGCGCATGCCCGGGATGGACGGCGTCGCGGCCATCAAGGAGCTGGCCAGGCTGGGCAGCCCGGCCCGCGTGCTCGTCCTGACCACCTACGACACCGACCGCGACGTCATGCCCGCCATCGAGGCGGGCGCCACCGGCTACCTGCTCAAGGACACCGGCCGCGACGAGCTCGTCCGCGCCGTCCGTACGGCGGCGCGGGGCGAGGCCGTGCTGTCGCCGTCCGTGGCCACCCGCCTCCTCGGCCAGGTCCGCACCCCGGCCGACCCGCTGAGCGCCCGCGAGCTGGAGATCCTCCGGCTCATCGCCGACGGCGCGACCAACCGCGAGGCCGCCGCGCGCCTGTTCATCAGCGAGGCCACGGTGAAGAGCCACGTGCTGCACATCTACACCAAGCTGGGGGTCAACGACAGGGCGGCCGCCGTCGCCACGGCCTTCCGGCGCGGCCTGCTCACCGTGGAGGACGGCTGACGGTGAGCAGGCGGCCGTGAGGCTCACTGGGTCGTGCAGACCGTGCCGTTCAGGGTGAAGACGGACGGCAGCACGTTCGGCCCGCTGTAGTTGCCGACGTACCCGATCGTGGTGGTGGCGCCGGTGGCGAGCGACGGGTTGGCCGCCTCGTTCACGGCCTTGACGTCCGAGCCGGTCTGCGTCCAGACGGCGCTCCACCCGCTGCCCAGGCTCTGCCACGAGCGGGGCCACGAGAACGACAGGGTCCAGCCGTTGATCGGGGCGCCGTTGTTGGTGATGTCGATGGCGCCGACGTACCCACTGGCCCAGTCGGTCTGGTTGGTCAGGCGGACGGAGCAGGAGCTGGTGGCGGGGGTGCCGGTGGTGAAGGTGAGCGGGGGCGAGGGGTCGGAGGTGGCGCCGCCGGTGTCCCTGGCGATCACGTTGACGGTGTAGCGGGTGCCCGGCTTCAGGTTGCGGACCGTGAACGTGGTGCCGGTGGTCTCGCCGAGCTGCTCGGTGATGGCGCCGTTCTGGCGGTGCAGCTCGTACTTGGCGACGGGGCGGGCGCCGGGCTTGGCGGCGGGCCAGGTGATGGTGGCGGTCTTGTCCGTGACGCCGGTGACGGCGGGCTGGCCCGGGGTGCCGGGGCGGCCGGGCTGCGCGGCGGACGGCTTGAGTATGACGGTGGTCAGGGAGAGCGGCGGCAGCGTCTGGGTGGTGGCGGTGCCGGAGGTGGAGGTGGTGATGCTGGTCGCGCCGTTCGTGTGGGTCAGGACGGTGGGCGCGCCGGCGGCAGGGGTGAAGCCGGAGTAGCCGAGCTCGACCGGGTACGACGTGCCGGACGAGGTGTTGATCAGCATGACGGCCAGGTCGCCGTTCGGACGGCGGGCCGCGTGCGCGGTCACCTCGGGCTGGTCCGTCGCGGCGCGGATGAACCGGTCACCCGGCCGGGCGAACTTGCTCGTCATCTGCAGCGCGTAGTAGGGCGCGAAGGGCGTGTTCAGCGCGGGCTCGCAGACGCTGCCGTCGGAGGTGCAGGTGCCGCTCGACAGCAGGCCGAAGTCGCCGTAGTCGGTGTGCCCCTCGACCTCGCTGACGGTGCCGATGCCGTTGTGCACGTTCCACCAGTCCACGGTGAAGACGCCGTTGGCCAGCAGTGTCGCGTACGCGTCGGCGGCGGCCAGCGCGCCGGGCTGCGTGTTGGTGCCGTTGCTGTTGGAGCCGGTGTTGAACTCGGTCATCGCGATGCCGATCCGCTCCGAGCCGGGCCCCGCGTACTTGGCGATCTGCTCGCGGGTGAGCTGGATCATGTCGGGCACGTGCCCGGACTTGTCGAGAGCGCCGGGATACCAGTGCAGGATGACGAAGTCGATCTTCGATCCGGCGGTGGACAGCACGGTCTTGTTCCAGGTGCCGCTGTCACCGGCGGCCACGATGGCGTCGGGCCAGTTCGCGGGCGTGGTGAGGACGGCGCCGATCTTGATGGTGGGGTCGACGGCCTTCATCGCGTCGGCGTAGGCGACGACGTGGCGGGCGTACTCGTTCGGGCTCTTGTCGGCGTGGTTGTCCGCCTCCCAGGCCGAGCCGTAGTGACCGTTGCCGTAGTTCTCGTTGCCGATCTCCCAGTACTTGACGCCGTACCCCTTGGTGATGTTGGCGTGCCGCACCCAGGCGGCGGCCTCCTCGGCGGTGCCGGTGCCGTAGTTCGCGGTGACCATCGGCTGCGCCCCGGTACGGCGTACGCCCCGCATGAACGTGTCGAAGTCGGTGTCCGGCGCCACGTAACCGCCGGGGGCGGTGTGGTCGGCCCAGTGGTAGATGTCGGAGTAAGAGCCGCCGGGGTAGCGCAGCACCTTCATGCCCGCGTCCTTGAGCAGGTCCGCGGTCTCGTTCGTGCCCAGGTTGCTGTCCCAGATCGCGTGGTTGGTACCCAGACCCGTCTCCGGGACGGTGGCGAGCGCGGCGCGGGCGTTGACCGTCACCTGGACGGCGGCGGCGGTTCCGGCCGCGTGCGCGGCGGGGGCGTTCAAGGCGGTCAGCGTCAGCAGGGTCGCTAACGCGGCTCGCAGGGGGATCTTCGGCATCGGCGCACCTCGTGCTGGATTTGCGGGTATTCAGCTCGACGCCTCCTCCTGACCAGGAAGCATCATGATCATGGGTGGTGTCCGCACGGGCGTCAATCGGCGCTGAAACTTTCACGCGGCAGGATGACGGGATGACCTTCTGCTCGCCTATCGGAAGGGGTGACGGTGGAGCTGCTGCTGTCCCGGCTGCGCGCGGCCGGGTTCGAGGCGGAGTCCGTACGGGCGGCGCCCGGCGGCGTGGTGGCGCTGGCGGGCCTGGCGAGGCTGCGCGACGGGTCCCAGGTGTTCGCCAAGACGCTGCGTACGCCCGCTTCGGACCTGTTCGAGGTCGAGGCGGCGGGGCTGCGCGCGCTGCGTGAGGCGGGCGGCGTCACCACCCCCGAGGTGCTGGCGGTGACGCCGGACCTGCTGGTGCTCGAACCGCTGCCGCCGCGCCGCGACGACGACGAGCGGTTCTGGGAGGAACTGGGCCTCGCGGTCGCGGGCCTGCACACCGCCACGGCGGGGGAGCGGTTCGGCTGGCATCGGGACGGCTGGCTGGGCCGCCTGCGCCAGGACAACACCTGGGACGCCGACGGGCACGCCTGGTTCGCCGAGCGCCGGATCCTGCGCTGGCTGCCGGAGCCGCTGGTGGAGGCGGCGCTGAGCCGCGAGGAGCGCCGGGCGCTCGAACGCCTCTGCGCCGCCCTGCCCGACCTGCTGCCGCCCGCGCCGCCGGTGCTCACGCACGGCGACCTGTGGCGCGAGAACATCATGGCCACGCCGGCGGGCGGCCCCGCGCTGATCGACCCCGCCGTCTCCTACAGCTGGGCGGAGGCCGACCTCAGCATGTTGTGGTGCTCGCCGCGCCCGCCGGCCGCCCGGCGCTTCTTCGAGGTGTACGCGGCCACCGCGCCCCTGCCGGACGGCTGGCAGGAGCGCATGCGGCTGTACCGCCTGCGGGAGCTGCTGAGCAGCATCGCCCACGACGACGACGCCAGAGCGTGCGCCGAGGCCGTACGGGAGACCGTTCAGTTGTACTTGTAGAGCCTCGTCGCCTTGCGCCGCCCGTGGTCGAACGCCGAGGCCCGGTACATGCTGATGGACAGCTCGCCGTGCTCGGCCTTCCCGCAGGTGCCGACGCCGGCGAGCTGGTGGATCTCGTAGCGGGTGGTGGGGTCGCCGCCCACGAAGTACTCGGCGCGGGCCTGGTACTCGTCGGCGGCGGTGTCGCAGGCGTAGACGAACGTCTTGCGCTCGGCGAAGCAGATGGTGGCGGCGGCCTTGGTGGAGGAGCAGGTCCTGGACTTGGCGCGGGCCTCGGCCGGGGTGGTGCGGGTGTCGCGCTTGACCGGATATTTCGCGACGTTCTGGACGGTCTTCCAGCGGCCGTACTTGATCCGGCGGTTGCCCTGGTACAGGGCGGCGCGGAACGTCACGACCTTGCCGATCTCCCGGTTGCCGCGCACCTCGCCCTTGCGGCCCATGTTGTGGATGACGTACACGGTGCCGAGGTAGCCGTTCAGGTAGTACTCGACCGCGGGATGGCGGTGGTCGTCGGCCGTGTCCTCGATCGTGATGCCGGGGCGGTCGCTCCCGTCGGGGCCCACGCAGGCCTCGGCCCCCTTGACCCGCACGCAGACGGGCTCGGCGGCGAAGGCGGTGGCGGTGGTGGTGGACGCGGCGGCCGGCTCGGCCGTCGGCGCCGGCGCGGCGGCGGTGGCCTGCGCCTGGACCTGCTGGATCGCCGGGCGAGGCGGCGCGGCCGTGGCCGCCGCCCCGTCGGCGCTGAACGCGGTGGCCATCATCGCGGCCGCCGCGATGACTGTGCGACGTAATGCCACTTGCAACCTCACCAGCCTCACCCTGTCACAGTGACTTTGCCTGGGTGAGACGCGAGGAATGCGGCAAAGGTTCAGATTCGTTAAGCCGCTGTTCAGGAAACCGCCCGATGCCGGCGTGCCCCCGATCGAGGACGCCGGCACCGGGATGCCTCAGGTTCAGGCCGCGCGCTTCTTCGGCGTCACGCTGGCCAGCAGCAGGAGCAGCGCGCTCTGGGCGAGCATGCCGGGCGCGAGCGGCGGCGCCATCCCGACCGACTTCGTCAGCGCGTACCACCACTGGGTGAGCGGCGAGTAGGAGTCCCACTGCGGGTCCATCGCCCCCATGCCGTGGTTGACCGACACGTGCATGTAGACGCCGTACAGCGAGCAGAGCAGGACGACCGCGGCGAGCACGCGGACGACGGTGACCACCGGCCCCGAGTCGCGCAGGAGCAGCAGCACCAGCGCGACCACCTGGAGCGCCAGGGCCACCCAGGGGATGAGCTGCACCGGGCTTTCCCAGTGCCGTTCGAAGGCGAGCTCCAGCGCGGCGCCCACGATGCCGATCGCGACCAGCGCCAGCAGGCCGAGCCGGAGCAGTGGGGTGCCCGGGGAGGCCAGGCGGCGCGACTGCCGCGCGGTCGTCCGAGGGGGAGTTGAGGTCATGTGGGGGACCACCGTCCGATGCGAGGGTCTCTTGCGAAGTCGCCTCCAACGTCTCCAGGCATCCTCAGAGGAATCTGGTTGAATTCTGAAGAATTGGTGAGAAGTCAGGCCTGCTCGCGCCGCAACACGGCGTCGAACACCTGCGCCAGCTCGGCCGCGTCCTCGCCCGCGTGGTGCGTGTGCGGGAGTTTCTCCAGGCCGAAGCGCTTCTTGATCTGGCTCTTGTGCGAGCCGGACCACTCGGAGCCCGTCACGCCCATCCAGTAACTTCTCAGGTCCACGCCGGATCCGGTCGTGCCGAACGGATTCTTGCCGGTGAACCGGACGAAGTACCAGTGCACGTACATGCCGTCCCACACCGCCGGCGCGGCCAGGAACACCGGCCGCCCGATCCTGCGCAGCCCGTTCACCCAGCGGGCCGCGGCCGCCATCGCCACCTCGGGCGGCGGCGCCTCGCGCAGCAGCCGGTCGCGGTCGAGCCCCGACACGGCCAGTGCCTCGGGCACGAAGTCATCGGAGATCGGGCGCAGCTCCGTGTAGAACGACAGGTCCTGGCGCCCGGCCACCGCCATGCCGAGCGAGAGCATGCTGTAGGGGCCGGGGATCGGCCCGTCGGCCTCCACGTCCACCGCGACGTACAACTCGGGAAGTTCAGGCACGGCGGCAAGGATAACTGCACGACATCTTCACGACATCCGCACACCGGCCTGGTGGAGTGGGCGGGGCCGTCCGGGGTGTGCTCGGAGGGAGACCAGAGGGGGTGCCGCCGGTGGAGAACTGGATCGACCAGCCGATCACCGACCCCGCCATTCCCGAGCGGGACCGCCGGCGCATGACGTCCGCACAGGACGGGCGGCGTTCCGGGGTGTCGTCGCGCCTGCTCGGCCGGCCGGAGTCCGAGCCGCCGCGCTGGGTGCGGCGGATGTTCGGCCTCGGCGGGTTCTGCGCCGCCGTGTCAGGGGCCCTGCTCGGGCTGATGGCGTTCGACACCGGCCGCGAGAGCACGGGCCTGGCCGCCATGATGATCTTCCTCACCGGGGTGCTGTTCGTCGGCGTCTCCTGGCCGAACCCGGTCGAGCGCCTGGCCCGCAAGCACGCCGGCCGCTACGTCGTCCCCGCCGAGCTGGACGACCCCGCCCTCGACCTGCTGGCCAGGGCCAGGAGGGCGATCAAGGACGTGACCGGCTCCCGCGTGCACCGCCTGGGCCTGCTCGACGCGATCGCCAACGACGTGGTGCTGCCCGAGCGCCTGTGGGAGATCGCGCACCTCGTCCGCGTGCACACCGACCTGCGGGCCGAACAGGCGCTCGCGCTCACCGAGGTGATCACCCCGGAGCTGACCGCCGTGCTGGAACCCCAGCAGGACGCGCTGCGCCGCTCGGTGGCGGCGGTCACGGAGCGGGTGTGGGAGCTGGAGGCGTACGCGTCCCGCGTCCGCTCGGCCGACTCCGCGTTACGGGCGAGCGAGCTGCAGGAGAGCAACGGCAAGTACCTGGAGCTGCTGGCCAGGACGGGCGACGAGGAGAGCGTGCGCGCGCTGACCGCCGAGGCGGACGCGCTGACCCGCACGCTGCGCGAGGCCGTCGCCGCCGGGCAGACCCTGTGATCGGTACGGCCGGGCCGTACCGATCAGCGTCGATACCGCCTCACATGTTGATCATGTGACCCGCGAGCCCGTGGACGGCCTCCTTGACGGCCTCACCGAGCGTCGGGTGCGCGTGCACGTTGCGGGCCACCTCGTGCACCGTCAGGTCCCACTGCTGCGCCAGCGTCAGCTCGGGCAGCAGCTCGGTCACCTCGGGCCCGATCAGGTGCGCGCCGAGCAGCTCGCCGTGCGTGTTGTCACTGATGATCTTCACGAACCCGGCGGAGTCGCCCAGGCCGTGCGCCTTGCCGTTGGCCGTGAACGGGAACTTGGCCACCTTCACGTCGTAGCCCAGGTCGCGGGCCTGCGCCTCGGTGTAGCCGAAGCTGGCCACCTGCGGCTGGCAGTACGTCGCCCGCGGGATCATCACGAAGTCGAGCTCCATGGTCTCCGCGCCCGCGATCGTCTCGGCGGCGATGATGCCCATCGACTCGGCGGCGTGCGCCAGCATGAGCTTGGCCGTGACGTCGCCGATGGCGTAGATGCTGGGCACGTTCGTGCGCCCGCGCCCGTCGACCGCGATCGCGCCGCGCTCGGTCAGCGCCACGCCGGTCTTCTCCAGGCCGTAGCCGTCCACGCGCGGCGCGAACCCGATGGCCTGCAGCACCTTGTCGGCCTCCAGCACCTGCGTCTGGTCGCCGCGGGTGACCGTGACCTTGACGCCGGAGCCGGTGTCCTCGATGGAGTCGACGCGGGTGGAGGTGAGGATCTCGATGCCGAGCCGCTTGTAGCGCTTGGCCAGCTCCGCCGACACCTCCTCGTCCTCCAGCGGCACGACCCGGTCGAGGAACTCGACGATGGTCACCTTGACGCCGTAGTTGTGCAGCACGTACGCGAACTCCACGCCGATGGCGCCGGCGCCCGCGATGACGATGCTGCCCGGCAGCTCCTCGGTGAGGATCTGCTCCTCGTACGTCACCACGCGCTCGGAGAGCTGCGTGCCGGGGATCAGCCTGGTGGTGGCGCCGGCCGCGATGATGCAGTGGCCGAAGGTGATCGTCTCACCGTTCACCTGGAGCGTGTTGGCGTCGAGGAACGTGCCCCGCCCGTCGTACTCCGTGATGGCGTTCTTCTTCATCAGGTAGTGAACGCCCTTGACCCGCCCGTCGGCCACCTTGCGGCTGCGCTGGAAGGCCGCGCCGTAGTCGAAGGTGACCTCGCCGCTGATGCCGAAGGTCTTGGCCTCGTTGTGGAAGATGTGGGCCAGCTCCGCGTTGCGCAGCAGCGCCTTGGACGGGATGCAGCCCACGTTCAGGCAGACGCCACCCCAGTACTTCTCCTCGACGACCGCGGTGCGCAGTCCGAGCTGGGCGGCGCGGACCGCGGCCGTATAACCTCCAGGACCCGCGCCGAGAACGACGACGTCATAGTGAGTGCTCATGAGTCGGACCATACCGCTCGCCCGACTCTGCCCCTGACCTCAGACCTCTACCTTGTACGACAGAGTGAGCTCATCTGCGGGAACACCACGAATTCCCCAGTTGACCTTGGGCGTCTCGATAATGTTGATCTCCACATCCTCAGGATCGAATCCCGATTTGTCGTAGATCGCACGAATCAGCGCCCGCTTGGCGTCGTCACTGCGGCCCGTGAAGCAGAGCACCTCGATGATGAGATACCGCTCACTCCGCTGCGGGCAGATGAAGTCGTCCTCGTCCAGCAGCAGGAACCGGTGGAACCGCTTCTCCTCCGGCATCCCCCACGCCTCCACCAGACACGACTGCAGGAGATCCGAGAGCTCCCGCTGCCGCCCCGCCCACACGTCCCTGCGTCCGTACACCTTCACCTGAGCCATGCACGCCAATATAGAGGGCGTGATCCGCATACTCCTGGCCGACGACGAGGCCATGATCAGAGCGGGGGTCAGGGCGATCCTCGAGTCCGACCCCGAGCTGGCCGTCGTGGCCGAGGCCGGTGACGGCAGGCAGGCGGTCGACCTGGCCATCAGCCACCACCCCGACGTGGCGCTGCTCGACATCCGCATGCCCCGGCTCGACGGGCTGGCCGCCGCCGCCGAGCTGCGCAGGGCCGCGCCCGGCACGGCCGTGGTGATGCTGACCACCTTCGGCGAGGACGACTACATCGCCAAGGCGCTCGACATCGGCGCCAGCGGGTTCCTGCTCAAGTCGGGCGATCCGCGCGAGCTCATCGCCGGTGTCCACGCCGTCGCGGGCGGGGCCGCGTACCTGTCGCCCAAGGTCGCCCAGCGCGTCATCGCGCAGCTCGCCGGCGGCAGGATGTCCAGGGGCGCGCAGGCCCGTGACCGCATCGGCGCGCTCACCGACCGCGAGCGCGAGGTGCTCGCGCTGGTCGGGGCCGGTCTGTCCAACGCCGAGATCGCCCGCGAGCTGCACATCGTGGAGGGCACGGTGAAGGCGTACGTGAGCGCCATCCTCACCCGGCTCGACGTGCGCAACCGCGTGCAGGCCGCGATCATCGCCCACGAGGCCGGCTTGGTAGCCTGACCCGTGATGTATCGCCTCGTGTTCTCGCAGGTCTTGCAGCGTCTCGACGCCGAGGCCGTGCACCATTCGACCGTGAGCGCCCTGGCGCTCCTCGCCCGGCTGCCGCTGCTCAAGCGGCTGCTGCACCGGCTGTTCGCCCCGCACGACCCGGCCCTGCGCGTGACCGCGTTCGGCGTGCACTTCCCCGGGCCGCTCGGGCTGGCCGCCGGCTTCGACAAGGACGCCGCCTGCGCCGAGGCCGTCGCCGTGCTCGGCTTCGGCCACGTCGAGGTCGGCACCATCACCGCCCACGGCCAGCCGGGCAACCCGCGCCCCCGCCTGTTCAGGCTGGTGCGGCAGCACGCGGTGATCAACCGGATGGGCTTCAACAACGCCGGCGCCGTGGCCGCCGCCCGCAGGCTGCGCCGCACGCGGGGCGTGCCGGTCGTGATCGGCGTGAACATCGGCAAGACCAAGGTGGTGCCGGAGGCCGAGGCGACGGCCGACTACGTGGCGGGCGCGAAGGTGCTCGCCCCGCTGGCCGACTACCTGGTGGTCAACGTCAGCTCGCCCAACACCCCCGGGCTGCGCAACCTCCAGGCGGTCTCGCTGCTGCGCCCCCTGCTCACCGCTGTCAAGCAGGTCGCCGACGCCACGCCGCGCCGCACGCCGCTGCTCGTCAAGATCGCCCCCGACCTGGCGGACGAGGACGTCGACGCGGTCGCCGAGCTGGCCCTGGAGCTGGGCCTCGACGGCATCATCGCGACCAACACCACCATCAAGCACGACGGCGAGACCGGCGGGCTGTCGGGCCGCCCGCTCAAGGCCCGCTCCCTTGAGGTGCTGCGCCGCCTGCGCGCCAAGGTCGGCGACCGCCTCACGCTGGTCTCCGCGGGCGGCGTCGAGGACGTGGACGACGTCTGGGAGCGCATCCTGGCCGGCGCCACCCTGGTGCAGGGCTACACGGGCTGGATCTACGGCGGCCCGCTGTGGGCCGCGCGCATCCACCGGCAGCTCCTGCGCCGCGTGCGCCGTCACGGCCTCAAGTCGGTGACCGAGGCCATCGGCCGCACCGCCTGAAGCCCCCTATCGTAGGACGGTGATCGAACCAGTTGCCCTCGCCGACGACGTCGTCCTCCGCCTCGCGACCGAGCAGGACCCAGAAGCCCTCCAGGTGGCCTACGTCCGCAACCGCGAACACCTGACGCCCTGGGAGCCGCGCAGGCCGGAGGAGTTCTTCACCGTGGAAGGCCAGGCCACGCGCCTCAAGGGCCTGCTGGACCAGCAGGCCAGGGGGCAGGCCGTGGCGTGGGTGCTGGCCGACGGCGACAGCGTCGTGGGCCGCATGACGCTGGCCGACATCGTCCGCGGCCCATTCCTCAACGCGCACCTCGGCTACTGGATCGACTTCGGCTACCTCGGCCGCGGCCTGGCGACGAAGGCCGTGCGGGAGGTGTGCAGGATCGCCGACGAGGAGCTCGGGCTGCACCGGGTCGCGGCGGCCACGCTGCTGCACAACGAGGCGTCGCAGAGCGTGCTGCGCAAGTGCGGCTTCGAGCTGTTCGGCACCGCGCCCCGCTACCTGGAGATCGACGGCCGGTGGCAGGACCACCGGCAGTACCAGCGCATACTCAACGACCGCCCGGCCTACTGACCTCCCCGCGGCCCGCCGACGGCCTCACCCGCGGATCAGATGCTGGGCCGGGTCGACTCCGCGTGGTGGGTCATGGCGTCGATGCGGTCCATCACCTCGGTGACGCGCACGCCGGCGGGCCGGTGCGGGCGGCGCCGCTGCCACGGGTGCGGCCCGTTCGCCGGGCGGTACTCGACGCCGAGCGCGTCCAGCCGCCCCAGGTGCTCGGCCAGCCGCCCGTCGAAGCCGGCCGAGGGCTCGCCCGCCCAGGCCACCTCGGCCAGCGCGCAGGCGCGCGGCCACAGCCGGTAGTCCACCGTGCGGGCGTCGGGCACGCGTTCGGTCCAGAGCTGCGCCTGCACCCCCAGGACGTGGTCCCGCTCCTCCTGCGACCACCCGGCGGGCGCGGGCGAGAACGCCGCCACGTCCGCCACCGAGATCGCGTCGCCGATGGCCATCGGCTCGTCGGGGGAGGAGGATTCGGCGTAGTCGAAGTACAGCGGGAACACCGGCGTCGCCACCACGTCGTGGCCCGCGGCTGCCGCCCGGCGGCCCACGTTCATGCCGCGCCAGGGCATCACGATCGTGTCCTGGCGCAGCCCGCCGCTGACGAACGCCTCGTCCCACACCACGGCCCGCGCGCCCCGCTCGGCCAGCGCGTCCGCCAGCCGCCGCAGGAACCACGCCTGGAGGTCGTTGACGCTCTCCAGCCCCAGCGACTCGCGGTAGGCGTTGATCTCCGCCGAGGCCGTCCAGTGGTCGAGCACGACCTCGTCGCCGCCGATGTGCACGTACGGGGTCTCGCCCAGCGCCCCGAGCAGCTCGTCGAAGATCGTGGTGAGGAACTCCACGGTCGGCGGCAGCGGCGACAGGATCGCGGGGGAGATGCCCCAGCGGTCGAGCACGTCGTAGCGCTCCCCGGTGGCGCCGAACTCGGGGTAGGCCGCCAGGATCGCCGAGGCGTGCCCGGGCACGTCGATCTCGGGCACGACGGTGACGCACCGCGAGCGGGCGTAGGCGCCCAGCTCGGCCAGGTCGTCGAGCGTGTAGTAGCCGCCGTGCGGCAGGTCGTCGTAGGTGTCCGGCTCGCGGTAGTAGTTGGTCGCCGTGCGCGGCCGGTGCGAGGAGACCTCGTGCAGCAGCGGGTACGCCCGGCTCTCCACCCGCCAGCCCTGGTCGTCCACCAGGTGCAGGTGCAGCCGGTTCAGCTTGTGCGCGGCCATCAGGTCGATCAGCCGCATGACCTCCCGCTTGGGGAAGAAGTGCCGCGCCACGTCGAGGTGCAGGCCCCGCCAGGAGAAGCGCGGCTCGTCCTCGATCCGCACGCCGGGCACGGGCCACGAGCCGCCGCCGGAGAAGCGGTAGGAGGCGTCGGGCAGCAACTGGTGCAGCGACTGCGCCGCGTAGAACGCGCCGGCCCGGCCGCCCGCCGCGATCTCCACGCCGCGGGAGCCGACCGTCAGCCGGTAGGCCTCCTCGCCGAGCCCGGGGTCGCGCCGCACGTCGATCTCGCCGGTGTCGCCGGGCAGCGGGTCGAGCCGGGCCAGGGCCGTGCGCACGGCGTCCACCAGATCGCCGGACACCGTCGCGCCCGAGGTCAGCACATAGGAGGAGGAAAGATCACGAAGCAGTCGCGGGCGAGGAATCATGCTTCGAGATAGTGCTGCAATCCGTTCGCGAGCGCCAGGGCGATCTTCTGCCGGAACTTCGGGTCCTGGAACTTGGCGGCCTCGCCGGCGTTGCGCATGTTGCCGCACTCGACGAAGATCTTCGGCACCGTGGACAGGTTGAGCCCGCCCAGGTCGCTGCGGTAGTCGAGGGCGTTCCTGCCGATGTAGGTGGAGTAGGGCAGCCCCGTGCCCTTCCTGAACGCGTCACGCACCGAGATCCCCAGCTTGCTGGACGCGCCCACGACCTTGTCCACAGGGCCGTTGATCTTCTTGGGCATGATGACGTGGAAGCCGTGGCCGGATGGGGCGGCGCCGTCGGCGTGCACGGAGATCGCCGCGTCGGCCTTGGCCTTGTTGCCGATGGCGGCCCGCTGGGTGATGCACGGGCCGACGCCGTCGTTGCTGGTGCGGGTCAGCTTGACCTCGGCCCCCCGCCGCTCCAGGATCTTGGTCATCCGCTGGGAGACGTCCCAGGTGAAGGCCGCTTCGCTGTAGCCGCTGTTGGTGGAGGTGCCGGTGGTGTCGCACGCCTTCCACTGGGTCAGCACGTTGACCTTGCGGTTGATCTCGGCGGGATGACGGTAGTTCGCGCCGTTGTGCCCTGGGTCGATGACGATGACCTTGCCGTCCAGCGGCTTGGCCTCCGGCGGCGCCTGCTTGGCGGTCGCCGAGGAGGGGGAGGCCTGCGCGGCCGTTGTGGCGGGGGCGGCCTGACCTGCCGCGGCGCCACCGGATCCGGTGCCGCCACACGCGGAGGCGATCAGGCCGCAAACGGCGAGGACTGAGGCTGGTAGAGCACGCATGCCGTCCAACTTACGGCAGTGTGGGAGCTCAAGCCCGTCTTATGCCAACCATGGCGAGCCTCGCCGCGCGCTCAACGGAGGCGTTCAACAGTGGCGTTGAACAGTGGTGCTCACCAGACGCGCTCGCCGACCTCCTGCCGTTCGAGCAGGGCGGCCAGCTCCCGCGCGTCCTCGGCGTCGAGCCCGAGGACGACGCGGGGGCGGCCCCACGGATGGTCGAGCGAGTGGGCGACGTAGCTGGCGACAGACTCGGCGCCACCGTCGGTGCCCCGTCCCCTGCCCGCCCGCCACTGTCCCCAGGCGCGTTCGAGCTCGGCCGCCGCGCGCTGGGCACAGGACACCAGTTCCGGATCACGCATGACTGTTCCCCCGGATCAGACCGTGGCCGGATCGGATCCGGCCACATTTAGCATGACCCTGCCGAGTTAACCGCCGTGTGGCCGCGCCGCCACACGGCTTGACCCAGCCTTGGCACATCTTTAGGCAGGTCCCGTGCTCCGTCGCACGATCAGCTCGGGGCGGACCTCCCGCATGCGCGCGACCTTGGCGGGATCCCCGATCCGGTCGCTCAGCAGCGCGGCCGCCGACCTGCCCATGCTGCGGCGGGCCTGGTCGACAGAGGTCAGCGAGATGTGGGTGGAGGCCGACAGGTGCGTGTTGTCGTAGCCCACCACGGAAAGGTCCTCGGGCACGCGCAGGCCCAGCTCGCTCGCGGCGGAGAGCACGCCGAGCGCGACCACGTCATTGGCGGCGAAGATCGCCGTAGGCCTGGGGTCGCGGGTGAGCAGCGCCGTCGCCGCCTCCCTGCCGCCCTCTTCCGTCGAGTCGGCTGCCTCGACCATGATGTACGGCGCCAGCGAGTGCCTGCGCATCGCCACGAGATAACCCTCGCAGCGCGACGATCGCCGGCCCTCGATGTGCGCGATTCTCTTGTGGCCGAGCTCGACCAGGTGGTCGATGGCCAGGCGGGCGCCGAGCTGGTCGTCGTCGACCACGATGTCGACGCCGTCGAGCTCGATGTCACGTTCCCCCACGACGACCGTGGGCGTGTACGCGGTGGCCTCGATCAGCGTCTCGCTGGTCGGCGGGATGCCGAGCAGGACCAGCCCGTCGACCCGCAGCTCGAGGAAGGCCTCCACGGCCTCGTCCTCGAACGCCGGGTCCCACTGGCTGTTCCCGATCAGCATGCGCAGCCCGTCGCCGTGCAGGCTCTCCTGCAGGCCGTCGAGGAATTCCGCGTAGAACGGGTTGTGCAGGTCGGCGACGAGTGCCCCGACCAGGTGGGTACGGCCTTCGACCAGGCTCCGCGCGACCGCGTTCGGCCGGTAGCCGAGCTCGCGGGCGGCCTGCAGCACGGCCTGGCGCCGGTGCTCGCTCACGTGCGGGGATCCGCGCAGCACGAGTGAGACCAGCGATTTGGACACGCCGGCTCGTTCGGCGACGTTACGGATGGTGGGTCTGGGCCGAGGCAGTGCGTCTACCTCTCTTAGCTCAGCGATGGTTGAAGTGTTGACGGGCGGTCCTGACATGTGTCTCCCCCGCGATGCGGATATGGGCACCTGTCTGACCAAACGATCGAGTTCGCCGCAGGGTACGGCTTTCGTTACGGATTGGCTCAACCTCAGTGACGACAGCCGGATATTGACTGGAAGCTTCCACGTCAGCTATTGGGCGGGGCGTCGGATACCGTACAGATGTGACACCCGGGAAGTCAGCCGAGACGGCACGTCCGGCGCGGCGCAGGCTCAGTGTGGACCGGCGCCGGGAAGAGCTCATGGCGGCGGCGCTGGAGCTGTTCAGCACCCGCGACGCGGAGGACGTCTCGATCGACGACGTCGCGTCCGCGGCAGGGGCTTCGCGGGCCCTGGTCTACCACTACTTCGGCGGCAAGCAGGAGCTCTACGTGGCCGCGCTGAGAAGCGCGGCGGAGCAGCTGGAGTCCCGGCTGCGGCCCCAGGGGGGCGGCAGGCCGCTCGACGAGCTGGCCTCGGGTCTCGAGCGCTACTTCGACTTCGTCGAGGAGCACGCGGCGGGCTTCGCGGCGCTGCTGCGGGGCGGCCCGGCCAACAGGACGGGCGAGGTCGGTGAGATCGTCGACGGGGTGCGCAGGCGGTTGTTCCGCCTGATCCAGAAGCAGATGGGCGTCGAGGAGCCGAGCCCTGTGCTGCGCACGACGCTGCGGTCGTGGATCGCCTCCGTGGAGACGGCCGGCCTCGACTGGCTGGAGCACCGCGACCTCGAACGGCCGATGCTGGAGAAGCTGCTCGTGGAGCACATGGCCGCGCTGCTCGGGGTGGCCGCCGCCCATGACGGCGAGGTCGCCAGGCTGCTGGAGCGGCTGGCGTAAGCGGCTGGTGTGACAGGCGCCGGACCGGGGCGGCAGGGAAGTGTGGCGCCGGCGCGGACGGCGCCAACCTCCCCATCTTCACAGCGGTGGACCCTGCCAAGCGGCGGCCTGGCCCACCCCTATTCAAACCCCCCTGAGGTCCAGCTACTCGGAGCGCTGCTGCGGAATCCCCGCGAGCAGTGCGCGAACCTCGGTCTCCCGGTAACGCCGATGACCGCCGAGGGTACGAATCGACGTCAACTTGCCCGCCTTGGCCCACCGCGTAACGGTCTTGGGGTCGACCCTGAACATGGTCGCGACCTCAGCGGGCGTGAGCAGTGGCTCGGCCTCGGGTGTACGAGCTGACATTTGTGCGGCCTCTCCTCCGTGTGGACCGGCGTAGCGATCCTGTGACTGCCTTTGCGCGTGTCACGGATGTCCCCCTATGGCGCAGAGCGTGCGGCTTTTCTGAGCCATATGCGGCATCACCCGATGTGACCATACCGCCACGCAGAGCGATTGGCGAGCCCTTCTTTGACCCAACTGCCCGCCCCCGTGGCCATGTCACGCTCGGTGATTCTAGCGACACGGTTCGTGGTATCGCAGTGAAAACGGCAAACTACTCAGTTCGCAGAAGAGAGCAGCCGCGAGACGTGACCTACTCATGCAGGTCAGACGGCCGTATTGGGGCTCAGTTGGCAGATTCCAGCAGTTGCATTGACTTCCACCGGAGGATGACCCTCTGGTACATGGCGTAGGCAAGTTCTTCTTGACCCGTGTCCAGGCCCGTCAGAGCCGCCGAGAGCTCCGCCACGGACTGGTCTGCCTGCAACGCGTCGTCGTCCATGAGGTGGACGAGGCCGCCGTAGTCGAGCTCCACCAGCGAGTGGGGGTGGAACTCCTCCAGCCACCTGGCGACGTCCTCCACGTCGAAGTTGGCCGCGACGTCGCCCAGATGCCTGCGCAGCACGCTCAGCGCCCGCGCCGCCCGCCTCCTGGCCTGGGCCATGGAGGTGACGTAGATCAGGTTACGCCCCGTAGTGGTGGTCACGTCCTGTCCCGGGTTGGCGGAGCCGAGCACCAGCCAGCGCTCGTTCCCATCAAACGGCACGAACCACGATGGCGGCACATGCCACGCCGTGGTGCGGATATGCGTGCGCAACGCGTCCGAACCGGCCTGCCGCTTGTAACGGTCGAAGTCGTCGGCCGTCCGCTCGGCGATCGCCTTGGGGACGAGATGGTCCATCAGTTTCACCGGGGTGGTGCCACGCAGCCGTGAGAACGCCAGCCACGAGCGCAAACGGGTTTGCCAAGGACAGACATAGAGCCGGTCCTCAACGCGCCGTAGATAGGCGTTGGGGCTCTCCTGGGCGGGAACGGGTTGAGGGGGCATGCCGAGCAGGCGCATGACGGACTCGCCGTGCTCCGCATTGAGCGCGTTCGCGCGCCGCGGGCGGTCACGTGAGTCGGCATAGTCGGCCCACACCTTGCGCTCGGGCTCGGCGAACGCGGTCAGTGGCTCATAGACACGGAGGTAGGCGGCATAGGGCAGCACGGAGGCATCGTGTCACGAAGCGAACCTGCGTGCACCGTCGAGGCTTACTACTCTGTGAGGTGATCTCCGCCGCGACGGTGCGGCGGACCGGACAGGGAGTCACTACCGTGACCGACGTCTTCGGAGCGTCTCACAAGGACGTTCACGAGCAGGTCGTCTTCTGCGCCGACGAGCAGAGCGGCCTGCGTGCCATCATCGCCATCCACAACACGGCGCTGGGCCCGGCCCTGGGTGGCACCAGGTTCTATCCCTACGACAACGAGTCCGCGGCCCTGGCCGACGTGCTCAACCTGGCCAAGGGCATGGCGTACAAGAACGCCCTGGCCGGCCTCGACCTGGGCGGGGGCAAGGCCGTGATCATCGGCGACCCGGCCCGCGACAAGAGCGAGGCGCTGCTGCGCGCGTACGGCAGGTTCGTCGAGTCGCTCGGCGGACGCTACATCACCGCCTGCGACGTGGGCACCTACAGCGAGGACATGGACGTCGTCGCCCGCGAGTCGCGCTACGTCACCGGCCGCACGCTCGCCCACGGCGGGGCGGGCGACTCCTCGATCCTGACGGCGTTCGGCGTGTTCCAGGGCATGCGGGCCTCGGCCGAGCGGGTCTACGGCACGCCGTCCCTGCACGGCAGGCGGGTCGGCGTCGAGGGGGTCGGCAAGGTGGGGCACCGCCTGGTCGGGCTCCTGCGCGAGGACGGCGCCGAGGTGGTGATCTGCGACGTCGACCCCAAGGCGGTCGAGCGGGTGCGGGTACGGCACCCGGAGGTCGACGTGGTGGCCGACGCGCGCGCCCTGATGGCCGCCGACCTCGACGTGTTCGCCCCGTGCGCGCTCGGCGGCGCGCTCGACGACGACACGGTGGCTACGCTGCGCGCGAAAATCGTCTGCGGCGCGGCCAACAACCAGCTCGCCCATCCCGGGGTGGAGAAGCAACTCGCCGAGCGCGGCATCCTGTACGCGCCCGACTACGTCGTCAACTCGGGCGGCGTGATCCAGGTCGCCGACGAGATCGGCGGCTTCGACATGGAACGCGCCAGGTCGAAGGCCACCCAGATCTACGACACGACTCTGAAGATCTTCCAAATCGCGGCCGATGAGGGCGTTCCCCCCGCGGTCGCAGCAGATAGGCTTGCCGAGCGCAGAATGTCGGAAGTCGGGCGTATTCGGGCCATTTGGCTAGGCCACTGACGCCCCACGCCCATACGACGTACCGAGCTGGGCACAAAACAGGTACGGTAATAGGCGAACGATAGGCTGACGCCCGTAGTCAGGCGGCGTCAGTGTGTGGTGCGTTAGCGACGAGGGGTCGGGGACGACCCCACACGAGGGGGTCGAGCCAATGGGGCGCGGCCGAGCAAAGGCCAAGCAGGTCAAGGTTGCTCGCCAGCTGAAGTACAACAGCGGTGGCACGGATCTTGACCGTCTTCGCGACGAACTCGGGGTCGGAGACTCCAGCCGCAATGACGACGCCGACGACCTCAACGATGAGCTGGCGGATCGCTATGCCGATTACGCCGATGACTATGGCGCCGGAGACGACGACGATGGCCGTACGTCCGGCCGCCGATAGCCGTTCTCCTGGGTGATGTGGCCGAGGGGCCGGCGGCAGGCGCCGGATCCTCGCTCACGCTCGTCGGGCCCCACGGGCAACCGTGGGGCTTTCGTCACGTTTGCCTGCCTGGGGAACTGCATGGCCTTCCACGGGGGGCGCTGCGCGCGAGGGATTCCAGACAGCGTCTCCCAAGGGGGGCAAGCCCCCCTTTCGAACCCCCCGACAAGCCCGCTCGCTGCGCTCGCCGTCGAGCCCGCGCGGGTCCTCGTCACACGACGGGATGACACCCGAGGGGATCGGCCGTTGTCGTTCATGACGGCCCTGCCTGGCGTCTCAAGGCGGTGTCGAGAGTTCATGACGCGGTTGCAATAGCGCGAACCCAGATGGCTGGTCTCATAGGCTGTCTTCCTGCTCCGTGCCATCCGTTCAGCGCACCGTGAGCGCCCGCCGCGCCGCGTAGATGCATGTCCATGCCGACAACGCCGGCGAGGCGGTCGAGCTCGCTGGCGAGCGTCGAGGGTGGGCAGACCAGCGCGAACGGCTGCATTCCGAAGAACCCGATGGAAGCGCTTGGAGGAGTCGTAGAGCACTTCTCACCGCTTCGTTCCGGAACGCACGGCCTCTTCACCGCCGCTCGTTCGGGGCGTCGTCGAGGTCTGCCACCGCGGCCGTTATGAGGGCCCGGGCCGCCTTGCCGTGTACCGCCAGAGCCGCCAGCTTGGTGAACGCGTCGGCGTACATCCCGATCTCGTGAGGCTGCGTGATCGTCAGGTGGCCGGAGACGAGTTCCACGGTCACCTCGGCCTCGTCGAACATGAAGAAGCCCTCGGTCGGCCAGATCTCAGACCGGTCGACTCCCAGGGGAATGATGCCCAAGGAGATCGAGGGCAAGACGCTCACACTCAAGAGGTGGCCGAGTTGCGCGGCCATGACGTCGACGCCGCCTACGGGTTGGCGGAGCACGCTCTCCTCCAGGATCACCGCGATGCGCCGTCCGCCGTCGTGGATGATGTGCTGCTTGTCCACGCGGATCTGGACGGCCTCCTCGATGTCGTCGGGCAGCCCCCGGCGGTGCATGAGGGACGTCAGCAATGCCTCGATGTAGACGGCGGTCTGCAGCGGCCCAGGGATGAGCTGGGAGGAGTAGATGCGGAAGTGCCGGGTCCGCTCCCAGGTGGGGATGACGGACTCCTGCGCGGCCTTCAGCCCCGTGCGCTCCATCTCCCTCCACTGCACGAACATGCCCTCGATGGCCTCCAGAGAGGCAACCAAGTCGCCTGCCTGATCGGGTACGCCACACCGCCCGCACCACACGCGGACGTCGGCGGCCGAGGGGGCGCGACGGGCGTTCTCGATGCGGCTGACTTTGGAGGGGTGCCAGCCGGCCAGCGCCGCGAGGTCTCGGCCGGTCAAGCCGGCGTCGTTCCGGACCTTGCGGAGCCTGACCGCGAGCACGTACGCAGCGTGCTGGGCGCTGGAGGACGAGTAGGGCACGGACGGGTTCGCTCAGGAGGGCTGGTACTGGCCGTGCGGGATGGCGCGTCGCCAGACGGCCTCGAACGCCTCGGCGCCGAATTTGATCACGTCAAGATCGGTGATGTGCTCGACGGCCAGCCAATCCCCCTCGCCGCTGAAGTGGTTGACGAGGAGCTCTTCCCCGTCGAACAGCCAGAAGTCGTTGCCGGGGAGGGCGAGGTCGGTGGCTCGCCTGCGCGACAACCACCGGACCTCCTCACCCGCTTGGACGTTCGGGAAGGTGACGTCGTACTCGTAGCGGATGTAGTTGCTGATGGGCTCGGACACGATGCGCGCCCGCCGTACCTCGGCACCGCGGGCGACGGTGTCGGCGATGTTCTGGAGCCACGGCCGCCACCAAGATGATCGGTCTTCCGGATCGAGCCGGTGCCCTTCTCGCCAGGCGCGGTAGTCGGGGTCGTCGAGCATGTAGCCGTCGCGCATCTCCAGGTGGAGCGCGGAGCTACGGCATCGGCGCAAGGCCTCGTCGACCTCTTCGGCTGGGGTCACTGCTCAGCCTTGAGCGGCAGGAATCGAAGCATCCTCAACGGAATCCGGACGACGGCCTCCCCCGAGGGGATGTCTCCGACCTCCGACACGGCTACGGGGTCTGTGAGGGTGTAGCCCTGCACGATGAGATCGCCGGTGTCCTGGTCCTGCCACAGAGTGGGCGACCCACCACTTGGGCTGTCGGGATCCTTGCCGAGGAACTGGAGCATCGAGAAGTCCTCCTGAGAGATCGAGTACCCGCGTGCCGTAGCTTGCGCGCCGCCGCACCTCGACCTCAACATGATTGCCAGAAATTGCCAAGAAGAAGTGGCGCCGCCGTCCCTTGGTGTGGGCGCGGGCAAGGCGTGGCAATGGCATTGAGCCTGGTCGAACCACCTGCATAACTTTCCACCATGGCCCTCCGCTCCCCCGAAGACCGCGAAGCCCCGCCCGCTGGGGGATCCTTGTGCGGCGGCGATGATCTCGCCCGGGCAGCCGCCGTAGCGTCGCCGCGCGCAGGGACAGGCGCGGCGGCGCGGGCGGCATGGCGACAGGGGGTTGTGCCCCCCTTCCAAGCCTCGAACCGCACGCGCGGCGGCCGGCGGATCCCAGACCAGAACCTGTGGACCGGCGAGGTCGAGGACCACCACCCACTCGTCTCGTCGTTCGACCCCGAATCCGCGGTCCTCTTCCTGACATACGAGGATCCGCAGCCGGACGACTGGGAGCATGGCCTGTTGTGGCTACGTCATGGCCAGGGCCGGTCAGGGGCCCACAGGCGGAAGGACATCAACACGCCGCGCACGCGCGTCAAGAACTCGCCGCCCACCTGCCCTGACTACGTCCCGGAAGCGCTGGCGACATGCCCGCGCCTGATTGAGCACCTTCACAAGCGGCGCGGGCCAGCCCTCGCCCGGCCGGTACAGGTCGGCGGTAACCGCGTACGGCGTGGTGTCCGCCACGGTGACAAGCCGGGCCCGGCCTACTGGCGACGCTTCGCGCTCGGCAAGCAGCCCTGGCTGACCTTGGAGTACTGCTGAACCCCCTGGCAGCGCCGATGCTGCCGGGCTCTCACCACCGCACCAGAGGAGACACCAGTGCCCCGACACGAAGACCCCAACAGCCCCGAGGACAAGGAAGTCGACGGGACAGAAGGCGGCACCGGCAGCACCAACGACCAGCACCAGGAACCCCAGGGCGACCACGCCAAGGGCAAGAAGTGACCGCCACCCCAGAGCGTCTCGACCGGCTGACCGCCGCCCTCGACCCCGAGGGATCCGGAGACATCAGCCAGGCCGTCATCGACGCCGTGCGGGCCGTGCCCCGGCACCTGTTCATCCCCGCCGTCGGCCTGGTCGTCGAGGAGGGCGAGCCGTACCTGATCGACCGCGACAGTGACCCCGCCGCCTGGTGGGACACCGTCTACTCGCGCAGCATCATCGTCACCCAGCTCGACGACGGTGCGACCAGCCTCGACGTCCTGGCCGGCGACTCCACGTCCTCGGCGTCCGCGCCCAGCACGGTCGCCGACCTGCTCAACCATCTGCGGGCCGAGCCCGGCATGCGGGTGCTGGAGATTGGCACGGGCACCGGATACACTGCCGCGCTGCTGTCCCGGCTCGTCGGAGATCAAGGGGAGGTGACCTCCATCGAGGTGGATCCGGCCGTCGCCGAGCAGGCCGCCAAGAATCTCGCCGCGGCCGGGCTCACACCGCGGCTGCTCATCGGCGACGGGGCGCTCGGCTGCGCGGACGGGGCGCCGTACGACCGCGTCCATGTGACGTGCGGCGTGCGCGAGGTGCCGTACGCGTGGGTCGCGCAGACCCGGCCGGGCGGGGTGATCGTGCTGCCGTGGCATCCGGGCTACGGCACCAGCCACGCGCTACGGCTGGAGGTGCGCGAGGACGGGACCGCCGTCGGCCGGGTGATGGGGTTCGCCGGGTACATGATGCTGCGCTCCCAGCGACCCCGGCCGTGCCTGGGCCAAGCCCCGGGGGAGGAGCGGCGGCACTACCGGACCGCGCTCGACCCGAGAGCACTCGACCAGCTCGGTGCGGGTGCTGATCTGGCCATCGGCGCGCTGACCGGCCTGCGGTCGCACACCAGCGAGGGCACCGACGAGGACGGCGCGTACGTGCGCGTGTTCGTCGCCGACCCCGGCGACTCGCGTTCGTGGGCGGCGGCCACCTGGCGGCCGGGCAGCGTCACGTACGGTGTGCAGCAGGTGGGCCGGCGACCGGTGTGGGAT
Organism: Nonomuraea monospora; assembly: GCF_039531895.1. Lineage (NCBI taxonomy): Bacteria > Bacillati > Actinomycetota > Actinomycetes > Streptosporangiales > Streptosporangiaceae > Nonomuraea > Nonomuraea monospora. The sequence goes on along the minus strand of NZ_BAAAQX010000051.1, from coordinate 44,407 downwards.
GAGGTGCTGCGGGCGTACGCGCAGTGGGTGAGCTGGGGCGAGCCACACTGGCGGCGCTTCGGCATCAGCGTCGGACCGGAGGGGCAATCGGTATGGCTGGACACCCCGGAACGGATGCTGACCAGCTCCTGAGCACCGGACAAGCCCGGTTGTGGTTCCTCTCGACGGGGGTTCCGCCGCCGGGGCTGCGGCTGGGTGCTCCGCGCCCGGATCCCGCACAGGTTGAGGAGCGTGTAGCGGCGTCAGGAGATCCTGACCTCCCCAGACGCCCCCATGGTGTGGGCCGTGCTGGACGAGACCATCCTCTATCGCCTCGTAGGAAGCGAGGATGTCGCCCGCGCCCAGCTCACGCACCTTGCGGGGCTGGGGGACACCGAGAACGTGTTCATTCAGATCCTCCCGCTGGCCGCCATGTTGACCACAGGGCTCCTCGGAGGCTTCACCATCGCCCACTCACCCGAGCGGCCGGACGCCGCCTTCGTGGACGGACCCGTGAATGGGAAAATGTGGGACACCCGAGCAGAAGTGGAGACTCCCAGGCTCAGGTTTCAGAAGTGCCGAGGAGGCGCTCCCCGCAGATGATCATGGAGAGGCTGGCGGCGCAATGGACAAAGCAGTGAGCGAGGACGGGTATCGAACGTCCTCGTTCTCCGGGGACAACGGAGACTGCGTGGCGTTCAAGGACCTTGGCAATGGCTACGTTGCGATCAAGGACACCAAGGACCCCGCAGCGCCTCCCCACATGTACTCCTACAGTGAGTGGCGGGCATTCATCAAGGGAGTGCAGAACATGGAGTTCGAGGTCTAGATTCCTGAAGAGGGACCCGTCCGAGCCTGTGGCGGGCCCTTTTTTGTGCCGTATTTACGGCTGTCTAAGACCCTCCCGATCTTGAGGTGTTCACGGTCGTATCGGTGATTCTGGAGCGGTATGACAAACTACGAACAGAGGCTTACCGCGCAGGTGAGTCACTCGAGCGGATCGAGGACGCGGCAAAGCAATGGAGCCCAGAGACCTGACCCCGACAGACCTCTCCGGGGCAGTGTGGAAGAAGAGTTCCCACAGCGGTAACAACGGCGGGAATTGTGTCGAGGTGGCCACGAACCTTCCCGGGGTCGTCGCTGTCCGCGACAGCAAGGACCGCACTGGTCCTGCACTCGTCTTCACTTCGAGTGAGTGGAGAGCATTCCTCGGTGGTGTCAAGGACGGCGAGTTCGACAGCTAGTTCAGGAAGCGGGCCAGGGCCGGACGTGCAGAGGCGTCATCGACCACCTGACCTACGCCATGCTCTAGCCACCGCCATGACGATGTCGGTAAGTCATTGAGCACATGACCTGTGTCATCCCAGAACGGGTTGGTGGCCACGGCTACTGGAGTGTGTCCTATTCGGCCGGATGTGAATGACACTGTGCAACCGATCGGAAGCATATAGTCGGCGACAGGCATGTGTGGCGGCCGCCCTCTGATCGCTCGCCGCCGAAGCCCGTGACTCACCCCCGCAGCCGTCACGACAAGGAAGACAGTATGAGTAAGGGTAAGCACGAAGACCCGAACAGCCCGAAGGTCAAGCCGTTCGAGCCCGATCCGGCCGCGATCACTCCTGATGGCAACAAGGAGTCCACCGGAGAGCACGGCAAGAAGAACGGCGGCAAGAAGTAGTGGGTGACCCTGCATCCGAGGGGGTCGAACGCCTCGCCCAGTACGTGGAGGGGCTCGACGGCAACCCGGCCTGGGTCGTCAACGCCTTCCGCGCCGCTCCCCGGCATCTCTTCGTTCCCGATGTGGCGTTCGCCACTCCGGACGATGTCCCGGTGGTCATCGATCGGGACGCCGATCCGGGCACCTGGTGGGACACCGTCTACTCGAAAGAGCCGATCATCACCCAGCTCGACGACGGCGCGACCGACCTCCGCACCGCGGTGGGCGCTTACACGTCGTCCTCTTCGGCGCCGGCCACGGTCGCCGAGTTGCTGCGCGTGCTCGACCCGGAGCTGGGCGACGGTGTGCTGGAGATCGGCACCGGCACGGGGTGGACGGCGGCGCTGCTGTCCCATGTCGTCGGCGAGCACGGGCGGGTGACGTCCATCGAGGTGGACGCGTCGGTCGCCGAGCAGGCCGCGAAGAACCTCGGCGACGCGGGATTCCATCCGGTCCTGCTCGTCGGTGACGGCGCGGACGGCTACCCCCACTCCGCCCCCTACGACAGAGTGCACGTCACCTGCGGCATCAGGCGTGTGCCGTACGCGTGGGTGGAGCAATGCCGGCCAGGCGGGGTGATCGTGGCGCCGTTCTCTCCCGGCGTGGGCGAGGAGTTCGTGCTACGGCTGCGTGTCAGCCGGGACGGGACGGCGCTCGGCCGATTCCCCGGGTTCGCCTACTACATGCGGATGCGCTGCCAGCGGCCGATCAGCCACGTCCCGGACGACGGCACCGGCCGGTATGTTCCGACAGCGGTGCATCCCCGCACGATCGGGCTCGCACCGCCCGGTGCCGATCTGGCCATGTCGGCGTTGACGGGCCTGCACGCCCACGTGAGCCGGGAAGAGGATCGGTTCGTGGTGTACGTGCGCGACCCCGACCATGCGGGCCGGTGGGCGGCGGCCACGCATCGGCGGGGCAGCCGCGACCACGAGGTGTACCAGATGGGCGATCGGCCCCTGTGGGAGGAGCTGCTGGACGCCTACTTCCGGTGGGTGTCGTGGGGCGAACCCGGCCCCGAACGGTTCGGGATGACCGTCACCTCCGGGGGTGAGCAGTTGATCTGGCTCGACACGCCGGAGCGGGTGCTGAGGTATGACCTGCCCGGGCAATGACCGGACGGCCACCCGCCTACGCCTGGCCGTCCGCGCCATCCGCAAGAAGCAGCAGACGATCCGTCGGCTGGGCGACTTCTGTGCGAGGTGATCAAGGGGCAGGCGAGCGTCAGCGAGCGGGCTTGTCGGGGGTTCGAAAGGGGGCAGCGCCCCCCTTGGGAGGCGCTGCCTGAAATCCCTTGCGCGCAGCGCCCCCCATGGAAGCCCATGCAGTTCAGCGGTACCGGGCCTGTCCGCTGCCCGGCACGACCTCACCCATCACCCACGCGTCCACACCCCGCCCGGCCAGCAGCCGGACCGCCGCGTCGGCCGCGTCGGCGGGCAGCACGGCTGCCATGCCGACGCCGAGGTTGAACGTCCGGTCCATGTCGCGCTGCGCCACCTTCCCGTACGTCGAGAGCACCCCGAAGACGGCGGGCGGCGTCCACGACGAACGGTCCAGCAGCGCGTCGAGCCCCGGCGGCAGCGACCGCGAGAGGTTGCTCTCGATCCCGCCCCCGGTGATGTGCGCGTAGGCGTGCACCTCGACCGTCCTGGCCAGCTCCAGGCAGTGCAGCGAGTAGATGCGCGTCGGCTCCAGCAGTTCCTCGCCCAGCGGGCGCCCCAGCTCGGGCAGCACGGTGTCGAGCGACAGGTCGTTCTCCCGCAGCACGTGGCGGACCAGCGAGTAGCCGTTGGAGTGCACGCCGGAGGAGGCCATCGCCAGCACCACGTCACCGGCGGTCACCCGGTCGGGGCCGAGCATGGCGGACGCCTCCACGACGCCGGTGCCCGCCCCGGCCAGGTCGTACTCGTCGGCGCCCATCGCGCCCGGGTGCTCGGCCGTCTCGCCGCCCACCAGCGCGGCCCCGGCCAGGCGGCAGCCCTCGGCCACGCCGCCGACGATCTCGGCGATGCGCTCGGGCACCACCTTGCCGCAGGCGATGTAGTCGGTCATGAACAGCGGCTCGGCCCCGCACACCACCAGGTCGTCGAGGACCATGCCGACCAGGTCGATGCCGATGGTGTCGTGCTTGCCGTACCGCTGGGCGATCATGACCTTGGTGCCCACGCCGTCGGTCGAGCTGGCCAGCAGCGGGCGCTGGTACTTCAGCAGGGCCGAGGCGTCGAACAGGCCGGCGAAGCCGCTGGCGTCGTCGACCACCTCGGGCCGGCGCGAGCGCGCGACCTTGTCCTTCATCAGCTCGACGGCACGCTCGCCCGCCTCGATGTCGACCCCGGCGGCCTCGTACGTACTCACGAGGCCTCCTTGGTAGTGCTGCCGCGTCTGATGGTTCGTTCGCTACGCTCTCTCACGCTTTGCTCTCCAACACGAACTTGCCCACGTTGTCCTGGTCGATCGGGATCGGGTACTCGCCCGTGAAGCAGGCCCTGCAGAGCCGGTCGGCCGGGATCGTGGTGGCCTGGGTCAGGCCCTCCAGGGAGATGTAGCCGAGCGAGTCGGCGCCGAGCGAGGCGCGGATCTCCTCGACCGACAGCGAGCCCGCGATCAGCTCCGCCCTGGTGGCGAAGTCGATGCCGTAGAAGCACGGCCACTTGACGGGCGGCGAGGAGATGCGTACGTGCACCTCGCTCGCCCCCGCCTCGCGCAGCATCTTCACGATCGCCCGCTGGGTGTTGCCGCGCACGATCGAGTCGTCCACGACGACGAGGCGCTTGCCCTCCACGACCTCGCGCAGCGGGTTGAGCTTGAGCCGGATGCCGAGCTGCCGGATGGTCTGCGAGGGCTGGATGAACGTGCGGCCCACGTAGGAGTTCTTCACCAGGCCCTGGCCGTACGGGATGCCGCTCTCCTGGGCGTAACCCACGGCGGCGGGCGTGCCCGACTCGGGCGTGGGGATGACCAGGTCGGCCTCCACCGGGTGCTCGCGGGCCAGCACGCGGCCGACCTCGACCCTGGTGACCTGGACGCCGCGCCCGGCGATGGTGGTGTCGGGGCGGGCGAGGTAGACGTACTCGAACAGGCAGCCCTTCGGCTCGGCCAGCGCGAAGCGGCGGGACCTGACGCCCTGCTCGTCGATCGTGAGCAGCTCGCCGGGCTCGACCTCGCGGACGAACGTGGCGCCCACGATGTCGAGGGCGGCCGTCTCCGAGGCCACCACCCAGCCGCGCTCCAGGCGGCCCAGGACCAGCGGGCGGATGCCCTGCGGGTCGCGGGCCGCGTAGAGCGTCTTCTCGTCCATGAAGACCAGCGTGTAGGCGCCCTTGACCTGCGGGAGCAGCTCGGCGGCGGCGTCCTCGACCGAGCGGCTGCGGTCCTGCGCGAGCAGCGTGGTCAGGACCTCGGTGTCGGTGGTGGCGCGGATGGAGCCGGGCGCCAGGCGCTGGGCCAGCTCCGGGGTGTTGATCAGGTTGCCGTTGTGGGCCAGCGCCAGGCCGCCCACCTCGGTGGAGCTCAGCGTGGGCTGCGCGTTCTCCCACACACTGGATCCGGTCGTGGAGTAGCGGCAGTGCCCGATGGCCAGGTGGCCGCGCAGGGTGCTGAGCACCGACTCGTCGAAGACCTGGGCCACCAGGCCCATGTCCTTGTAGACGAGAATGCGGCTGCCTTCGCTGACCGCGATGCCCGCGGACTCCTGGCCGCGGTGCTGCAACGCGTACAGCCCGTAGTAGGTGAGTTTGGAAACTTCCTCGCCCGGAGCCCAGACGCCGAAGACACCGCAGGCGTCTTTAGGTGCGCGGTCGTGGGGGTCCAGGTCATGGCCGAGCCGGCCGTCGCCCTTCAGCACATGCCTCAGTTTAGGTTGGCCGCTTCCGTGCTCGCACACCCGGGTGTGAGATCAGAGGGCGTGGGCTGACCTGCCCGCATTCGAACCGTCCCGGATGATCTCTCCCGTGAGGTTGTGGTTGGCCGCCGAACCGAGGAAGACGATCAGTGCGGCCATGTCGTCGGCGGTGGAGAGCCTGCGGGTGGGCGTGCGGGCCGCGAGCCGGTCGAGGACCTCTTTCTGGAACGGACGGACGCCGGTGACGGTGAGGCCCGCGACGGCGACGTTCACCAGGATGCCGTCCCTGCCCGCCTCCCAGGCCAACGCCCTGGCCATGCCGTGCAGGGCCATCTTGGCGGTGCCGTACGGGCCTGGGCCGGGCACGCCCTCCTCCCCGATGCCGGAGGAGACGAGCACGATCCGGCCCCACTTCTTCTGCCGCATCCCGGGCAGCACCGCCCCGACGAGCAGGGCGTTGCCGACCACGTTGGCGTGCATCATGGCCGACCACTCGGCGGCCGGGACGTCCTCGAACGCCACGCTGCCCGGCTGGACGTTCCCCCAGCGGACGGCGTTCGCGACGAGCGCGTCCACGGGGCCCGCCTGCGCCACTGCGGGCGCGATGGTGGCGTGGTCCTCCAGGTCGAGGTGGACGGCCGCACCACGGACGCCCGTGGCCTGGACGCGCTCGACGACCTCGGCGGCGCGGTCGGCGCCCGTGTTGTAGGTGATCGTGACGTCCGCGCCCGTTCTGGCGTACGCGAGCGCGGTGGCGGCGCCGATGCCGGACGAGCCGCCGGTGACGAGTACGTGCATGGATATAGCCCTCTTCGGTTGGAGTTAGCCGACTAATTAGCCAGCTAACTGCAGAGGATGCCGACGTAACAAGGGTGTTTCGCTAGCAGTGAAAGCGGCCGTCGGGCGTGACACGCAGCAGCTTGGCGAGCAGCTCGCGCTCCTCGGGCGTGAAGCCGCGCTGCAGGTCCTCGTCGAGCTGGTTCCACACCTGCTGCACCGGCTCGCGCAGGGCCTTGCCCGTGTCGGTGAGGTACACACGGCCGATCCGGGGGCGGTCGGGGTCGGGGGCGCGATAGACGATGCCCGCGCGCTCCAGGCGCTGGAGGGTCTTCGTGACGGTCGGCGGCTCGACGCCCAGCCTGGCGATCAGCTCGCCCTGCGTCAGGCCGTCCTCGCGCCAGAGCTGGTTGAGCAGCAGCTCCTGGCCCACGTGCAGGCCCAGCGGGACCAGCGCGGCGGCGAGCTGGTTGCGGTGGGCCTTCATGAGCTTGATGAGCGCGTACGTCAGGGTCTCGTCCAGCATGCACTCATCTTGCCTCCCGCCTGGTGCTTTGGCGCATGGTGACCCAAGGATGAGCGTCGTCTTACCGTGTCGCGTGGTTTAGCCGACGGCTTCCGCGAAAGGGTGAAGTATCCGGCATGCAGACCCTCGGGAGACGCAGACGTGACCACACCTGAGGACCCGAACGAGCCCCGCGAAGGGCAGCGACCGCACGGTGACCGGCCGCACGGTGATCGGCCGCAGGAGGACCAGCCGCCCAGTGACCGGCCGCACAGTGACCGGCCGTACGGTGACCGGCAGCAGGAGGGCCGGCCGGAGAGTGCGCCGCCCCAGCATGAGCCTGAGTGGTGGAGCGAGGGCACGCTGCCGGAGGACGAATGGCCGCCCGAGTCCCGCCCGTCCGAGCCGGGCCCGGCCGAGTCGCGTCCGTCCGGGGCGAGCGACTCCGGGGCGAGCCCGTACGAGCCGCGTCCGTACGAGAGCGGGCCTACGGGTGGTGACCAGGAGCCTGAGGAGTGGTCATCCGGCGGCCCGCCCGGCGCGGGTCCCACCGGCGGCGCCGCTCCAGGAGGCAGCCCGGCCCCGGGCGTGACGCCCGACCACCCTCCGGCTCCGGAGCGGGAGCCCGGGCACGTGCCTGGGCAAGAGCCTGGGCGGGAGCCTGGCGAGGAGGAGCCGATCGCGCCCGTCCCGCCCGTGGTGCCGCGTCCCGACGTGCCGCCGACGCACGAGCCCAGGCCCGCCGGTGAGCCGTCCCATCCCGACCTGCCCACCTCGCCCGAGACCCCGCAGCCCACGGGAGGCGACGCGGAGGCCACCCAGGTGTACCCGATCCCCGGCGCCACCCCGTCCTACCCGGGCTGGGGCGGCCCGCCGCAGGAGGAGCCGCCCTCCCGGCCGGAACCGTCCCGCTACGAGCAGGGTGACCAGCCGGAGCAGGACCCGACGGTGCCGGGCACGACGCCCTCCAGCCCGTACGGCGGCCCGCCCGGCTACCCGCCACCCCCGCCTCCAGGCGCCCCCTACGGCTCCCCGGCAGGCGGATACGGCCAACCAGGCCAGCACAGCCAACCAGGCCAGCACAGCCAGCCCGGTCAGCAGAGTCAGCCCGGCCAGCCCGGTCAGGCCACGCCGCCCGGCCAGTACGGCCAACCCAGCCCCTACGGCCAGCCCAGCCCGTACGGAGAGCCAGGCCAGCCGGGCACCCACGGCCAGCCAGGCGGCCCCTACGGTCAGTACGGTCAGTACGGCCAGTACGAGCAGGACAGGCCAGGCAGCGGCCTCGCCACCGCCTCGCTGGTCCTCGGCGTAGCCAGCCCGTTCCTGGTCTTCGTCTGCTTCACCGGCCTGATCACCGCGATCCTGTCGATCGTCTTCGGCTGGGTGGCGCTGGCCAAGCACGCGGGCAAGGGCCGCGCCATCGCCGGCATCGCGATCAGCGTCCTGTCGCTGATCCTGTTCGCGATCGTGGCCATCTGGTTCTGGAACGTGGTCCAGGAGTGCGCCCACCTGCCGGGTCAGCTCGCGGACCGGTGCTTCGAGAGCAAGTTCCCCTGGATGAGCGGCACCCGCTAAAGCGGCAAATATTCTGACAAGTCGGCTCGGGAGCCGCTGGCCGAGATCGCGCCTCGGGCCATGGCCTCGTCCCAGGTCAACCGCCCGAGCGCGAGCTCGATCCAGGTCCGCCCATCCATCTCCACCACGTTCGGCGGCGTGCCCCGCGTGTGCCTGGGCCCCTCGATGGCCTGCACGGCCGCGTACGGCGGCACGCGCACCTCGACCGTCCTGCCGGGCGCCGCGCTCGCCAGCCTGTCCAGCAGGTGACGCACCGCCATCCTGGCGGCGTCGCGCTCGGGCCGCAGCCCCCGCTCGTAGGCGGCTAGCACGGCGGCCACCAGCGCGGCCGTCAGCGCGGAGGCGGGCCCGTCGTAAGGCGGTTCGTCGAGCGCGACGAGCTGGCCGTCGAGGGCGGCCCTCAGCTTTTCCTGATCCATCTTGCGTGGTGGCACCCTGACATTCTCTCCCGGGCAGCGTTCATCGAGACGGAGGTCGTCGTTCACCTGAGGTTTCGACGGCGACCGTAACCTCCCGGCGGTAGAACCGCGCACATATATGGAGGACCTGTGGCGAACCCTAACGCGGGGAGGCGGCTGCTGCCGCTGCTCTCGACCCCGCACAAAGGTGGCCGATCCGCGTTGACCTGTCAGTTCCGCTGCGGCAACGCGTGCGCGCATGACGTGGCCAACACGACTGACAACGCCTACTTCGGCGACGTGGTGAAGCAGGCGCTGTCGCGCCGTGGCGTGCTGCGCGCGGGCGCGCTGGGCGCGATCGTGGTGGGCACGGGCGTGGCGGGCGCCGTGCCGGCCCTGGCCGACGAGCCCGAGGCGGACGCCGCCAGGCACGGCGGCAGTGGCGGCGGCAGTGGCGGCGGCAGTGGCGGCGGCAGCGACATCCGCTTCACCGCCGTGCAGCCGAACAAGGATGACAAGCTGACCATCCCGGACGGCTACCAGTCCTCCGTGGTCGTGCGCTGGGGCGACCCGGTGCTGCCCGGCGCGCCGGAGTTCGACTTCGACAACCAGAGCGCCGACGCCCAGAACAAGCAGTTCGGCTACAACTGCGACTACGTGACGGTCTTCCCGATGGGCAGGGACCGCGCGCTGATGTGGGTCAACCACGAGTACACCGACGAGAGCCTGATGTTCCGCGGGTACACCGGCGGCGCGACGGCGACCGAGGAGCAGATCAGGATCGGCCTGGCCGCGCACGGCGGCTCGGTCGTGGAGATCGAGCGGGCCGGCCGGACGGGCGAGTGGAAGCTGGTCACCAAGGGCCGCCGCCGCTACAACCGGCGCATCACCGCGCAGACCAAGATGAAGTTCACCGGCCCCGCCGCGGGCAGCGACCTGCTGAAGACGGCCGCCGACCCGAGGGGCACCACGCCCGTCGGCATGCTGAACAACTGCTCGGGCGGCACCACCCCGTGGGGCACGGTGCTCACCACCGAGGAGAACTTCAACCAGTACTTCGTCAACGCCGACAAGGTCCCCGAGGCGCAGAAGCCGTACATCACGCGCTACTCGATCACCACCGGCACGCCGTCCTCCAGCCGCCGCTTCGACCGCGTCGAGGAGCGCTTCGACCTGGCCAAGCACCCGAACGAGGTCAACAGGTTCGGGTGGATCGTGGAGATCGACCCGTTCGACCCCGACTCCACGCCGATCAAGCACACGGCGCTCGGCCGCTTCGCGCACGAGGCCGCCACCACGACGCTGGCCCGCGACGGCCGCCTGGTCGTCTACATGGGTGACGACGGCCGTTTCGAGTACATCTACAAGTTCGTCTCCAAGGACCGCTACATCCCCGGCTTCGACCGGCACAACCGCGGCCTGCTGGACGAGGGCACCCTGTACGTGGCCAAGTTCACCGGCGACAGCCCGGCCGCCGAGCTGGACGGCACCGGCAAGCTGCCCTCCGACGGCCAGTTCGACGGCTACGGCGAGTGGAAGCCGCTGGTCTCGGGCGACAGGTCGTTCGTGGCCGGCATGACCGCCCAGGAGGTCCTGGTCTACACCCGTTCGGCCGCCGACAAGGTGGAAGGCGGCGCGACGAAGATGGACCGGCCCGAGGACATCGAGCGCAACCCGGTCACGGGAGGCGTCTACGTGGCGCTGACCAACAACACCAACCGCACCGCGGCCCAGGTGGACGAGGCCAACCCGCGCCCGTCCAACAAGCACGGCCACGTCCTGGAGATCGTGGAGCGGCGCGACGACGCGGGCGAGACGACGTTCGCCTGGTCGCTGCCGCTGGTCTGCGGCGACCCGAACGACGCCTCGACCTACTTCGCCGGCTTCGACAAGACCAAGGTCTCGCCGATCTCCTGCCCGGACAACGTGACGTTCGACAAGGACGGCAACCTCTGGATCTCCACCGACGGCAACGCGCTCGGCACGAACGACGGCCTGTTCGTGATGCCGGTCAGGGGCAGGGAGCGCGGCTACGTGCGCCAGTTCCTCACCGTGCCGGTGGGCGCCGAGACCTGCGGCCCGCTCGTCTCGGACGACCAGCGCAGCGTCTTCGTGGCGGTGCAGCACCCCGGTGAGACCGACGGCGCCAGCCCTGACGCCCCGAGCAGCCGCTGGCCCGACGGCGAGGGCAGCCAGCCGCGCCCGTCGGTGGCCGTGGTCTGGCACGCGGGCGGCAAGAAGGTCGGGGGTTGACCTCGACTTAACTTGAGGTCGTAGCGTCCATGTCATGAGCATGGAAGTGACGGCCTGGCACCAGCTTTATTCGATGAACGACCGGCCGGAGCGTCGTCCTGTGTCCAGGGCGACGCTCCGCCGCATCGGCGCCTTCGCGCGCCCGCACCGCCGCAAGCTGACGCTGTTCCTGCTGCTCAGCGTGGTGATGGCGGGCCTGGCGGTGGGGGCGCCGCTGCTGGCGGGCCGGGTGGTGGACGCCATCTTCGCCGGCGAGCCGATCGGCGTGGTCGTGGCGGTGGCGCTGGCGATCGCGGGCCTGGCGATCGCGGAGGCGGGGCTCGGCCTGCTGAACCGCTGGCTGTCGGCGGGCCTGGGCGAGGACCTGATCCTCGACCTGCGGACGGCCGTCTTCGACCACGTGCAGCGCATGCCGGTCGCGTTCTTCATGCGCACCCGCACCGGCGCGCTGGTCAGCCGGCTGAACAACGACGTGATCGGCGCGCAGCGGGCCTTCACCGACACGTTGTCCGGCGTGGCGGGCAACGTCGTGACGCTCCTGCTGACGCTCGTCGCGATGATCGGCATCTCCTGGCAGATCACGCTGCTGGCGCTGCTGCTCCTGCCCGTGTTCGTGCTGCCGGCGCGGCGGATGGGCACCAGGATCGCCCGGCTGCGGCGCGAGGCGGCCGACCACAACGCGGCCATGGGCACCCAGATGACCGAGCGGTTCTCCGCGCCGGGCGCGACGCTGGTCAAGCTGTTCGGCCGGCCCGCGCACGAGTCGGCCGAGTTCGCCGCCAGGGCCCGCCGGGTGCGCGACATCGGGGTGCGCTCGGCCATGACCCAGTCGGCCTTCGTCACCGCGCTCACGCTGGTCTCGGCGCTGGCGCTCGCCCTCGTCTACGGCCTCGGCGGCTTCTACGCCCTGGCAGGGCAGCTCGCCCCCGGCGCGGTCGTGGCCATGGCCATGCTGCTGACCCGCCTGTACGCGCCCCTGACCGCGCTGGCCAGCGCCCGCGTGGACGTGATGAGCGCGATCGTCAGCTTCGAGCGGGTCTTCGAGGTGCTCGACCTCAAGCCGCTCATCCAGGACAAGCCGGACGCCCGCGAGGTGCCGGAGGGCCCGGTGGCGGTCGAGTTCGACGACGTGCGCTTCGCCTACCCCGCGGCCGACAAGGTGTCGCTGGCCTCGCTGGAGGAGGTCGCCACGCTCGACACGCGCGGCGGCGTCGAGGTGCTGCACGGCCTCTCGTTCCGGGCCGAACCGGGGCAGATGGTGGCGCTGGTCGGCTCGTCGGGCGCGGGCAAGTCCACGATCGCGCAGCTCCTGCCCCGCCTGTACGACGTCGACTCCGGCGCCGTACGGCTGGGCGGCGTGGACGTCCGCGACCTGAGCGCCGACTCGATCCGCGACACGCTCGGCATGGTCACCCAGGACGGCCACCTCTTCCACGACACGATCCGCGCCAACCTCCTGCTGGCCAGACCGGAGGCGAGCGAGGAGGAGATCTGGGACGCGCTCACCCGCGCCCGGCTGGCCACCCTCATCAGGTCGCTGCCCGACGGCCTCGACACGATGGTGGGGGAGCGCGGCTACCGGCTGTCGGGCGGCGAGCGCCAGCGGCTGACGATCGCCCGCCTGCTGCTGGCCAGGCCCCGGGTGGTGATCCTGGACGAGGCCACCGCGGCCCTCGACTCCACCTCCGAGGCGGCCGTGCAGGCGGCGCTGGGCGAGGCGCTCGAAGGCAGGACCGCCGTGGTGATCGCGCACCGGCTCTCCACCGTCCGCGCCGCCGACCTGATCCTGGTGATCGAGGACGGCCGGATCGCCGAGCGCGGCACGCACGCCGAGCTGCTCGCCGCCGGGGGCCGCTACGAGGAGCTGTACCGCACTCAGTTCGAGGACCCGACGGCTTCCGGGGTGGCGGCGGCCTGAGGCTCCTCGGGGTCCGGCTGGGGGCGCAGCGAGTAGAGCGCGACCGGGATGGCCGCCAGTACCACGACGGCGGCGACGACCAGCGTGAACCGGTAGCCGTCGAGGAAGGCGGGCAGCGGCGGCAGGCCGCTCGCGTTCTGCCTGGCGGTCAGCAGCGCCCCCAGCACGGTGATGCCCAGCAGGCCGAAGACCTCGCGGGAGACGTTGAGCACGCCCGAGGCGACGCCTGAGCGCTCCTTGGGCATGCCGTTGAGCACGGCGGAGGTCAGGGGGACGAGCAGGCCGCCGCCGAGGCCGTACAGGATGAACCAGGGCGCCACGTCCGCGTAGTCGCCGTCGCCGCCGACGCGGGAGAGCAGGAGGATCGCGGAGCCCATCAGCGCCATCCCGAGCGCGACCGTGCGGCCGATCCCGAGCCGCGCGCTGACCTGCTGCGACAGGATCGCCATCACGCCCATGACGAGCGCCATCGGCACGAACAAGGCGCCGGCCTGGGTGGGGGAGAAGCCGAGCACGTTCTGCAGCCACAGGGCGCTGAAGAAGTAGATGCCGAACACCCCGAACGACCAGATGCCGCTGGTCAGCACGCCGCCGCTGAAGACGCGCGACCTGAACAGCGAGACCGCGATCATCGGCTCGGCGGCCCGCGTCTCGACCGCCAGGAAGCCCGCGACCGCCGCCGCGAACACGCAGAACGCGGCCAGGATCGGCGCCGAGGCCCAGCCGAGGCTCTCGCCCTCGATGAGCGCGAACGTCAGCGCGAACAGGGCCAGCGCCGACAGGGCCAGGCCAGGCAGGTCGAGGCTGCGGCGCACCCGCGTGAAGGCGGGCCGCACGGCCCACAGCGCCAGCCCGCCGGTGACCACCCCGATCGGCACGTTGATCAGGTAGATCCAGCCCCAGTGCAGGTTCTCGCTGATGAAGCCGCCCAGGGTTGGGCCGAGCGCCATGGACAGCGCGCCGGAGGCGCTCCAGATGCCCACCGCCCTGCCGCGCTCGGCGGGGTCGGGGAAGATCTGGCTGATCAACGACAGCGTGGTCGGGGTCAGCAGCGCGGCGCCGACGCCCTGCACGGCCCGCGCGGCGATCAGCATCCCGCCCGAGGTGGCCAGCCCGGCGGCCAGCGAGGCCAGCGTGAAGACGGCGAGCCCGCCGAGGAACACCCTGCGGGCGCCCAGCACGTCCGCGAGCCGCCCGCCGGCCAGCATGAGGCCGGCGAAGACCAGGATGTACGAGCTCACGATCCATTCCAGCCCGGAGATGGTCAGGCCCAGTTCCCGTTGGATCGTGGGCAATGCGACATTCCCCACGTTGTTATCCAGATAAGTCATGAATGTGCCCAAGGTCACAGCGACCAATGCCCACCAACGCACGGCAGTACCTCCTATACAGCGTACTTGTACGTCGTATAGTTAGCCTTGTACGCCGTATAGTTGTCAACCGTGATGGGAAAACTGACCGCACAGGCCATCGCCGAGCGGGCCCTGGAGATCGGCGACACCGAAGGCCTCGACGCCGTGACCATCCGCCGCCTGGCCACGGACCTCGGCGTGACCCCGATGGCGCTCTACTGGCACTACAAGAACAAGGAGCAACTGCTCGTCGGCATGGCCGACCACCTCATCGGCGGCTTCGCGCCCGAGCCCGCCGACGAGCGCCCCTGGCAGGCCCAGCTCCGCGACCTGACCGAGGGCCTGATCAGGGCGCTGCGCACGCACCCCTGCGCCAAGAACGTGCTGGAGCAGATCGACCCCGTCGCGGTGCCCAACTTCCTGGCCGTCTGGGACCTCGCGCTCGGCCTGGCCCGCACCGCCGGGTTCGGCGTGGACGAGAGCTGCCTGATCACCAAGTACCTGCTGCAGAGCGCCATCGCCATCGCCGACGCCCCGGTCCACGGGGTGGCGGAGCCCGGCAGGGCCGAGCGCGTCAGGGCCAAGCAGGTCGGGCTGCAGACGCTGCCCGTGGACAGGTACCCGCACCTGGTGGAGATGGCCGGGCCGCTGGTGGGCGGCACGGACCCGCTGCTGTACGACACCTTCGGCGTCGATCTCGTGCTGGGCGGCATAGAAGCGCTCGCGGCCGGACGTTAGAGTCGTGATCATGCCCTTCGAGCTGATCTGCGAGATCGAACCCCCGACCAAGCCCGATCTGAAGCACGTACGGCACCAGATCGGCACCATGAGCAAGATCGCCCACGGGTTCCTCATCCCCGACAACCACATCGGCCGCGCCACCGTCTCCAGCGTGGCCGTGGCGCACGAGGTCGAGGCCATGGGCGGGCGCGGCATCGCCTGTCTCAACTCGCGCGACCGCAACCTGCTCGGCTTCCGCCGCGACCTGCTGACGGCGGCGGCGTACGGGGTCGACCAGTTCCTGTTCGTCTACGGCGACAAGCCGACCAGCGGCAACAGGACCAGCGACCTGACCGTGCGCTCGATGATCGAGGAGGCGCGGAGCTTCTCGCCGGACTTCCGCGTGGGGGCCGCCGCCGGGCTGCGCCCGCTGCCCGCCTGGAAGCGCACGGCCGACTTCCTGTTCTCCCAGGTCAGCTTCTCGGTGGAGGAGCAGCTCCGGTGGCGCGAGGAGCACCCGGTCGAGGTGCCCGTCTACGCCGGCGTCATGGTGCTGGCCAGCGAGCGGCACGCCCGCACCCTGGCCGCCGCCATCCCGGACATCGCGCTGCCCGAGCAGCTCGTCGAGGCGGTGGCGGCCGACCGGATGGCGGGTGTGGAGGCGGCCTGCGAGCAGGTGCTGGCCCTGCGCGACACGGGCGCCTTCGCCGGCGTGCACCTCGTCCCGGTCGCCCGCTACCGCGACGTGGAGTCGCGCCTGGCCGCCGCTCTCAGATGAGGCCGAGCTTCAGCATGAGAGCGCGATCCAGCTCCGCGCTCTCATGTGCCTCGAGCGCGCCCTTGAAAGCGCCGAGTCTTGATGGAGCCACAGAGTAGATCTGATCCGTGAGCACTCGGGACTTGGTGCCATCGAGCTCGATCTCGGGCCGGTAGATGGCGGGCCCGGCGCTGGTGGAGGTCATGGCCACGGTGACGGTGCTGGTCGAGAACCGGTCCGACTGAACGATCACCGCACAGCGGCGCCCCTGCTGCTCATGTTCGCGAGCGCCTGGCAGGGCCTTGATCTCGTAGACGGCGCCTCGGAATATCACTCGGCGACGCCCATGAAGCGCTGGATGGCCAGCATCTCGGCCTGATCGTCGGGATCGTTGCGCAGGCGGCCCGCGTCCGCCGCGGCCTGTTCGAGCAGCAATTCCTTGTAGGTGCGAAGGATGGCGTAGCGAACCGCCTCGGAGCGGACACTATGAGCGCCGGGAGCGAGCCAGTGCCGCCAGAACCGCCCCGAGCAGCGCGACGCAGAACAGCACCGCGTACGCCCGCTGGAACCCGTCCATGAGCTGGCCCACCGCCACCGGTGACAGCGTGGACAGGGTCCCTGCGTACACCTGGGCCCGCACGCCCGGTCCCACCGAGGCGGTCAGCAGGCTCAGTGACAGGCCGACGCTGATCACGATGCCGACGTTCATCACCATGACGCGGAAGCCGTTGACCACGCCCAGGCTGCCGGGCGGCAGCGCCCGCATGACCTGCGTGGTGTTGCCCGTGAGGAACGTTCCGCTGCCGCAGCCCGCCACGAACAGGCTGACCCCGATCACCCAGTACGGCGTCGCGGGGTCGGCCGTCAGCATCAGGGTGCCGAGCCCGGCCGCGCTGAGCACCGCGCCGCCGATCGACAGCGCGTACGGCGACACCCTGCGCCCCAGCGCGCCCACGATGGGCGAGGCCAGCCCGATCCCGACCGGCACGGGCAGCACGCTCAGCCCCGCCGCGAACGCGTCCACACCCCTGGCGGCCTGGAAGTACAGCGCCACCACGAGGATCAGCGCGGAGCGGGCCAGCGCGTTGCAGAACGAGGCCAGGTTCGCGTAGGTCAGCAGCCGCCCGCCGAAGAGCCGCAGGTCCAGCACGGGGTTGGGGGCGCGCCGCTCGGCCAGCACGATCAGCGGCACCAGCACGACGAAAAGGCCGGCGCCGGCCAGCACCACGGGGCTGAACGGCCCGCTCGACCCCGCCGTGGACAGCGCCAGCAGCAGCGCCGACAGCGCCGCGAACACCAGCACGTTGCCCAGTGCGTCCACCGGCTCCTTCGGCTGCCTGGGCACCTTGCGTAAGATCGCCGCGCCCACACCCAGGGCCAGGAGCCCGGCGGGCACGTTCACCCAGAAGATCCACTGCCAGCCGGCCGCCTCGGCGATCAGGCCGCCGAGCGTCGGCCCGGCGAGCTGGGCCACCGACAGCGTGCCGATGTAGACGCCCATGCCCTGGCTGAGCCGCTCGGGCGGGAACGCGTCGGTGATGATCACGGTGCCGTTCGCGAGGATCATGGCGGCGCCGATCGCCTGTAAGACGCGCATCGCGATCAGGAACCACACGTCCGGCGACAGCCCGGCCAGCAACGAGGCCACGGTGAACAGCGCGAACCCCGTCAGGTACACCTCCCGCCTGCCGAGCAGGTCGGCCACGCGGCCGAAGAACACCAGGCTCGCCGTGTTGACCAGCAGGAACGACAGGAGGATCCAGTTCGACTCCAGCGCGTCCGCGTGGAAGTGCCGCACCACGGTGGGCAGCGCCACGTTCAGGGTGCTGCCGGCGATGCCGATGAGGACGAGGCCCAGGCTGGTGACCGCGCACACCCGCCAGGCGTAGCGCATTCGGGTGTCGTCTTGGGGGGTGACCGCGACCATGCCTCCACTATGACGTACGGCGTACGTCCGGTTTCGCCCCAGGGGTCACCTTGCTCGCTTGCGCAACCCTTCGAGGTCGTGGATGACCACGCGCCGCCTGCCCGTCTCGATCAGGCCACGGTCGCGCAGCGTGCGCAGCGCCTTGCTGACGGCCTCGCGGGAGGCGCCGGTCCAGCCGGCCAGCTCGTCCTGCGACAGGGGCAGCGCCACGCGCACGCCGCTGTTGGTCTTCTCGCCGTACCGGTCGGCCAGCTCCAGCAGCCGCGTCGCCACCCGGCCCGTGGTGTCGAACGCGCCGTACTCGATGCGCTTGCGGTCGGAGTCGCGCAGCTTGTTGCTGATGAGCTGCATGAGCAGGACGGCGATGCGCCCGTGGGTCTCCAGGAAGCTCGTGAAGTCACGCACCACGATGCCGGAGATCGGCTCCAGCGCCGTCACGGTGGTCGAACGGGGTGAGCCGTCGATCGCCGACAGCTCGCCGAGCAGCGCGCCGGGCCCGCGCACGGCCAGCACCACCTCGGTGCCGCCGCTCGTGTGGGAGGAGCACTTGACCCTGCCCTCCGTCAGCACGAGCACCCAGTCGGACGTGTCGCCCTCGGTCATGATGGTCGTGCCCCGGTCCCAGCGCCGCACCCGGCCGGCCGAGCGCAGCGCCTCGACCTCCTCGGGCGTGAGCATGGTCAGGAACTCGCCGGGCTCTGAATCCATGCGCCCGATTATGTCGGTACGCGCACCGTCCCACTATGTCATTTCGGTCAGAACGTACGCCGTGACGAGCTCCTCCTTGCCCTTGAGGTTGAGCGGTCCCAGCGGATTCACCTTCGCCCCGTCGCCCAGTTGCCGGTAAGTGGTATCCCCGATCACCACCGTGCCCGGCTCGGCCAGCGTCTGGAGCCTGGCGGCCACGTTCACGGCGTCGCCCATGGCGTTGAAGCCGCGCAGCTCGGGGCTGCCGATGTTGCCGACCAGCGCGGGCCCGGTGTTGACGCCCACCCGGAACGTCGGCCACTCGACCGTGTCGACCTTCCAGGCCATCTCCTCGGCGATCTCGGCGGCGGCCCGCTGCATCTGCAGCGCCGCCTTGCAGGCCTGCCGGGCGTGCCCGTCCTGCGTGGCGGGCGCGTTGAACAGGGCGAGCAGCGCGTCGCCGACGAACTGCACGATCGTGCCGCCGTTGTTCAGGATGCAGGGGACGGCGGCCGTGTGGTAGCGGTTCAGCATCTCGACGATCTCGCCGGGCGTCACCTTCTCCGAGAACGTGGTGAAGCCCTTGAGGTCGGCGAACAGCGCGGTGAGCTCCTTGAGCTGGCCGCCCAGCGCCGCCTGCGCGGGGTCGGCGAGCAGCGCGTTGGCCACGTCCGGCGACATGTACTGGTGGAAGAGCGTGTGCAGCTCCTGGTAGAGGCGGGCGTTCTCCAGCGAGATCGACAGTTGCCCGGCCAGCGTGGCGGCCAGCGCCTCGTCCTGGCTGGTGCGCCCGACCGGCACCTCCAGCACGCCCGCCAGGTTGCCCTTGACGGTCAGCGGGAAGGCCAGGAGCTGGTCGCGCCTGATCGGGTTGCCGTCGGTGAACGCGTAGTCGCGCGAGCCGATCTGCGTCCTCCCCTCCGAGACCAGGGCGATCTTCACGTCACCGTACGCCTGCCGCACCCGCTCCAGCGACACCGTCAGCAGCTCGTTCTCCGGCAGCCCGACCTTGGTCTGCGCGCTCACCGACACCAGCGCGGCCAGCCGCTCCGACAGCTCCCGCTCGTTGGCGAGCGCCTCGCCCGCCCGGTCGAGCACCGCCGCCTGGCCCTCGTTGAGCCGGAACTTGCCCGACAGCCGGGTCGCGGCCAGCGGCTCGCCCCTGCGCACGTGCTCGACCAGCTCCTCCAGCGCCTCGTCGTAGTCGCGCTGGATGCGCCGGACGGTCGCCGTCAGCGCCACCGAGTCGAACAGGCCCGCGCTCGACCCCTCCCGCCTGAACTGCAGGTACGCGCTGTAGGCGACGAACACGAAGGCCAGCGTGAGCAGGATGTGCCACTCCCACCAGGACAGGTGCCAGTTGAGCTGCGACATGCCCGCGATCATCGACTCGGCCAGCAGCGCGTACGCGGTGATCAGGCTGATCAGCATGGCCGCCGGCCGCTTGCGGTGCAGCAGGAACATCATCACGCTGGCCGCCCCGTACGCCAGCAGGCCGGGCACCGACGCCCACACCAGCCAGTCGATCGGCGAGACCATCGGCGGCTCGCTCAGCGGCGTCAGGCCGGGGATCAGCGACACGAGCCCCCAGAGCAGCAGGAACCCGAGCAGCGCCCCGCGGATGAAGTGCTGCGACCCCAGCACCGCGTTGGCGGCCCGCTCCCGCAGCGGCAGCGCCGAGGCGAGCGCGAACACCGAGGCGATCGAGAGCCCCACCTGCTGCCCGAGGTCGAACCCGACGGACCCGGTGGGCAGGATGACCTTCGGCGTGGCCAGGCCGTGCAGGAAGAAGAACCCGGCGCTGGTGAGGAAGACCATGGAGACCAGGAAGAGCCGGGCGTCCCGCCGGCGTCTGGAGGCCTCGCTGATGAGCACGCCGAGCACCACGTTGACGCCCGCGACCAGCACGATCAGCCAGAAGTGGCTGGCGTTGTGCTGCCAGAAGACGTTGATGTGCGGCTGGGCCAGCAGCAGCCAGAGGCCGAGCAGCGGCAGGATCAGGTGGATGGCCCAGACCACGCCGCGCACGGGCTGGGTGGCCGGGGGAAGGTACGGCGTGGGACCGGGCGTTGGCACAGACCCGATTATCCACGCGAGATCGCTGTCTCCAATGCGTCGTTTTACTCACCCGGGTCCACGACAATCCGTCAAACCGGTCAGTAACCCTCCGTTTCGTGACAGATACGTTATGTAGTTTCTGTCATCCCTTGGAACGTTCGAAGCGTGAATCTCATGCATCACCTGAGCATCACTCGTTCCTCTGGAAGGAAAACCGTGGCTATCAAGGTTCGAGGCGGGCGCACGATCACGCTCGCCGCCGTCGGAGCGCTGGCCGCCTCGCTTCTCACCGTGGGCGGCGTCGCCACCGCCTCGTCCGCCTCCGCCGCCGAGGTGCACGCCTGCGTGCACAAGAAGACGCGGTACGCGCGCATCGTCAACCCCACGACGAAGTGCAGGAAGACGGAGGAGCGGATCCTGATCGGCGGCTCCGGCACCTCGACCACCACCGTCCAGACGGGCGAGCAGGGCCGCCAGGGCGAGCGCGGCCCGGCGGGGCCGCAGGGCAAGCAGGGCGTCCAGGGCCCCAAGGGCGAGACCGGGCCGGTCGGGCCGCAGGGCAAGCAGGGCGTCGCGGGCCCGCAGGGTCCGAAGGGCGCGGACGGCAAGGACGGCCTGCCGGGCAAGGACGGCAAGGACGGCCTTCCCGGCAAGCCTGGCCAGGACGGCAAGAACGGACTGCCCGGCAAGGACGGTAAGGACGGCAAGGACGGCCTTCCCGGCAAGCCCGGCCAGGACGGTAAGGACGGCAAGACCGGCGCCACCGGCCCGCAGGGGCCGAAGGGCGACACCGGCCCGCGCGGCCCCGAGGGTCCCAAGGGCGAGCCCGGCAGCGGCGCCAACTACACCACCTACGTCAAGCAGGAATCCATCAGGAGCACCGGCTCCGAGACGGCGAGCTGCGGCAGCGGCGGCCTGGTGACCGGCGGCGGCTTCTCGTTCGGCACGCTCAAGAACGCGGTCGTCACCGGCAGCGCGCCCTCCTCCGGCAACAGCTGGACCGTCACCGTGGCCAAGGACGACAACGGCGGCGGCAACGACTACAACCGGCAGGCCGCCCCGTCGGCCTCGCCCTCCGCCCAGGCCGAGACCTACACCCACGGTGGCGGCAACAACGGCACCAGCGTCAGCGGCACCGTCTACGTCGTCTGCCTGAAGAAGGCGTAACGACACGCGGAAGGGCCGGCACGGAACCCCGTACCGGCCCTCCTGAACAACCCGTCAGCCGAACAGCGCAGGAAGCGCAGCCGTGTGCGCCCCCCGCAACTCCTCGACGGAGATCTCGAACGCGCCCTTGACGACCAGCGACTCCCCGCCGGTCACCCCGAGCCCGTAACACGGCACATCATGCCGCCCGCACAACGACGCGAACTCCTCGTAAGCCTCGGCCCGCACCACGACGAGCGCCCGAGCCGCGGACTCGCTGAACAGGTCGGTGAACGCGTCACCGGTCAACTCGACCTCGGCCCCCACCCCCCGGGCCAGGCACGCCTCGGCCAGCGCGATGGCCAGCCCGCCGTCCGACAGGTCGTGCGACCCCTCCAGCAGCCCCCGCTTGGCGGCCTCCACCAGCACGGTGCCCAGCGCCTGCTCGGCCTCCAGGTCGGCGTGCGGCGGCAGCCCGCCCAGGTGGTGGTGCTCGACGTGGGCCCACTCGGAGCCGCCGAACTCCGCGCCGGTGTCGCCGAGCAGCACGACGCGCAGCCCCTCGGCGGTGAACCCGGACGGCACCCGCTTGGCCACGTCGTCGATGACGCCGAGCACGCCGACGACGGGCGTCGGGTGGATGGCGGTGGAGCCGGTCTGGTTGTAGAAGGAGACGTTGCCGCCGGTGACGGGCACGCCGAGCGCCCTGCAGGCGTCGGCCAGCCCGCGGGTGGCCTCGGCGAACTGCCACATGACCTCGGGGTCCTCGGGGGAGCCGAAGTTGAGGCAGTTGGTGACGGCCAGCGGCTTGGCGCCGGTCACGGCCACGTTCCGGTACGCCTCGGCGAGCGCGAGCTGCGCCCCCGCGTACGGGTCGAGCTTGGCGTAGCGGCCGTTGCCGTCGGTGGACAGCGCGATGCCGCGCGTCGTCGGCTCCGCGCCCTCGATGGCCTCCGAAATGCGCAGCATGCCCGCGTCGGCAGGCTGGGCCAGCACGGTGTTGGAGCGCACGTACCGGTCGTACTGGTCGGTCACCCACGACTTGGAGGCGAGGTTGGGCGAGCCGAGCAGCTTGAGCAGGGTGGCCCGCAGGTCGGCGGGGCGCTCCAGCCGGTCGGGCGTGTCGCCGTTGAGGGCGGCCTGCCCGGCGGGCTCGTGGAAGGGCCGCTCGTAGACGGGGCCGTCGTCGGCGGCGGTGCCCGGCGGGATGTCGACGATGATCTCGCCGTCCCACGTCATGACGAGGCGGCCGGTGTCGGTGACCTCGCCGATGACGGTGGCGGGCACGTCCCACCGCTCGCAGATCGCCATGAACGCGGCGATGTCGTCCGGGCGGACGACGGCCATCATGCGCTCCTGCGACTCGCTCATGAGGATTTCCTCGGGCCTGAGCGAGGGGTCGCGCAGCGGGACCAGGTTGAGGTCGACGGTCATGCCGCCGGTGCCCTTGGCGGCCAGCTCGGTGGTGGCGCAGGAGACGCCGGCCGCGCCGAGGTCCTGGATGCCGACGACCACGTCGGCCGCGTACAGCTCCAGGCAGCACTCGATGAGCAGCTTCTCCATGAACGGGTCGCCGACCTGCACGGCGGGCCGCTTGGCCTGCGACTCGTCCTCGAACGTGGCGCTGGCCAGCACGGACGCGCCGCCGATGCCGTCGGGGCCGGTGGACGCGCCGAACAGGACCACCTTGTTGCCGGGGCCGGGCGCGGTGGCCAGCTTGATCTGGTCCTTGCGCAGCAGGCCCACGCACAGGGCGTTGACCAGCGGGTTGCCGATGTAGCAGGGGTCGAAGACGACCTCGCCGCCGATGTTGGGCAGGCCCAGGCAGTTGCCGTAGCTGCTGATGCCCTCCACCACGCCGGGCAGCACCCGGCGGGTGTCCACGGCGTCGGCGGCGCCGAAGCGCAGCGCGTCCATGACGGCGATGGGGCGCGCGCCCATCGACATGATGTCGCGCACGATCCCGCCGACGCCGGTGGCCGCGCCCTGGTGCGGCTCGACGTAGGACGGGTGGTTGTGGCTCTCGATCTTGAACGTGGCCGCCCAGCCGTCGCCGATGTCCACCACGCCGGCGTTCTCGCCCATGCCCACGAGCAGCGCCTCGGACTTGGGCGCCTTGGTGGCGAACTGCTTCAGGTGCACCTTGGACGACTTGTACGAGCAGTGCTCGGACCACATGACGCTGTAGATGGCCAGCTCGGAGCCGGTGGGACGGCGACCCAGGATCTCCTTGACCCGGTCGTACTCGTCCTGCTTCATCCCCAGCTCGGCGAAGGGCATCGGCTCGTCGGGAGTCTCCGCCGCCCGCTTCACACTGTCTGTCATGCGTTCACCAGGTTCTTCAGGATGGAGGTGAAGATGCCCAGGCCGTCGGTGCTGGGCGCGCCGACCAGCTCCTCGACGGCGTGCTCGGGGTGCGGCATGAGGCCGACGACGTTGCCCGCCTCGTTGCGGATGCCGGCGATGTCGTTGAGCGAGCCGTTGGGGTTGCCGACGTAGCGGAACACCACGTGACCGCCCGCCTCCAGCGCGGCCAGCGTGTCGTCGGAGGCCACGTAGCGGCCCTCGCCGTGCTTGATCGGCAGCACGATCTCCTGGCCGGGGGTGAACGAGTTCGTCCAGGCGGTGGCGGGCTGCTCGACCTTGAGCCGCTGGTCGCGGCAGACGTAGTGCAGCGAGGCGTTACGGGTCAGCGCGCCGGGCAGCAGGTGCGCCTCGCACAGGATCTGGAACCCGTTGCAGGTGCCGATCACGGGCAGCCCCGCCCTGGCGGCGGGGACGAGCTCCTCCATGAGCGGCGCGAAGCGCGAGATGGCTCCGCAGCGCAGGTAGTCGCCGTAGGAGAAGCCGCCGGGCAGGAAGACGGCGTCGACCCCCTTCAGGTCGTGGTCGGCGTGCCACAGCGGGACCGCCTCCGCGCCCACCAGGCGAACGGCTCTGGCGGCGTCCTGGTCGTCGAGAGTTCCTGGAAACGTGACTACGCCCACACGGGCAGCGCTCATGACTGTCGTCCCCTCCGGAGGAATGCGCGCGCGCACCACCGTCCCTTCGGGGCGGACGGCGGTGACATCAGGTTATCGGGTGCTCCCCGGTGGTCGGCATCGACTCGGCGATCCAGCGGACACGCAGGTCAGACGACAAGGGGACGGCAGCGGACACGCGCGGCCTGACGGCGGTGGGGATGCGGGGTCAGACGGCGGCGAGCTCGCGGGGACGGGCCTTCGCGCCGTCGTCCCAGGCGAGGTGCTTGCGCAGGTGGACCGTGGTGCCCCGGCCGGGCGTGACGCCGAAGGAGATCTCGTCGACGACGGAGCGCATGATCAGCAGGCCGCGGCCGTTCTCGGTGTCGGGTGGCGGAAAGTGGTGCGGCATCGACGGAACGCCGACACCGTTGTCGGCCACGCGCACGTCGACCTGGCCGGCGCCGATGGCCGCCGTCACCTCGTAGCGGTTGGCCGGCCCTCCGTGCCGGACCGCGTTGGAGCATGCCTCGGAGACGGCGAGCAGCATGTCGGCGATGCATGTCTCGCTCACGTTGAGTGAACGCATGGCGTCACCTAGCACTCGCCTGACCATCGGTATGCCGATCGCATCCCGAGGCAGTGCCAACGAGAACTCAATATCCACCGGACTCCTCCGGGCGCCGGAATCTCACCTGGAGTAGGTTTCCCTGAGAAAACGGGGCTAACCGCAAAATCACGTTGTTGTTATTTAGTGTTGGCACGCCCGTGGCATTGTGGCACGTCGCAACCGGGCTTTAACCGCCCCAGGGGAAATCGGGGCGGCAAATGTGCCTTAGCCCTCGACCCGGACGCTGTAGTCCTCGATGACGGTGTTGGCCAGCAGCGTTTCCGCCATCTTGCGCACCTCTTCGAGCGCGGCGTCGTCGGCGGGCCCGTCGAGCTCGACCTCGAAGCGCTTGCCCTGCCGGACGGCTGCGACGCCGGAGAAGCCGAGCCTGGGCAGCGCCCTGGCGATGGCCTGGCCCTGCGGATCGAGGATCTCGGGCTTCAACATGACGTCCACGATGACGCGGGCCACTGCGTTCCTCCTGGGAGCGGTGGGTGGATGGGAAGCACAGCCTACCGGCGCGTGTGGCTGCGACCACAACGGGAACGGGGAGGACATGGGGCTTGCGCACAGGGCTGTGACGTCTGCCACGATGGCCCCAAAAGCGTACGAACCACCACCTCTCGGTTCGTCGTTAGGTAAGGCTGGCCTAAGGTGGCAACCCCATCACATAGTCCGGCCCCTGACCAGCAGGAGTGGCGCATGACCATAGACGCCTCGGGAGCATCGTCTCCTGAGCTCGTCCAGCTGCTCACCCCCGAGGGCGAGCGGGTCGAGCATCCCGACTACGACATCGACCTGACCCCGGAGGAGATCCGGTCGCTCTACCGCGACCTCGTGCTCGTCCGGCGCATCGACCTGGAGGCCGTGGCCCTGCAGCGCCAGGGAGAGCTGGGCATCTGGGCCTCGCTGCTCGGCCAGGAGGCCGCCCAGATCGGCTCGGGCCGCGCGCTCACCGACACCGACATGGCCTTCCCCACCTACCGCGAGCACGGCGTGGCGTGGTGCCGCGACGTCGACCCGGTCAAGCTGCTGGGCCTGTTCAGGGGTGTCAACCACGGGGGATGGGACCCCAAGGAGCACAACTTCCACCTCTACACGATCGTGATCGGCAGCCAGACCCTCCACGCGGTCGGCTACGCCATGGGCATCCAGCGCGACGACGCCAGCGCGGCGACCATCGTCTACTTCGGCGACGGCGCCACCTCCCAGGGCGACGTCAACGAGTCGTTCATCTGGGCCAGCGTGTTCAACGCGCCGATCGTGTTCTTCTGCCAGAACAACCAGTGGGCCATCTCCGAGCCGCTGGAGAAGCAGACCCGCATCCCGCTCTACCGGCGGGCCTCCGGCTTCGGCTTCCCGGGCATCAGGGTCGACGGCAACGACGTGTTCGCCTGCCTCGCCGTCACCCGTAAGGCGCTCGAAGCCGCCCGTACCGGGCAGGGGCCGACGCTCATCGAGGCGTACACGTACCGGATGGGCGCGCACACCACCACCGACGACCCCACGCGCTACCGCGTGGCCAGCGAGCTGGAGGCGTGGAAGCTCAAGGACCCGATCGAGCGGGTCAAGGCGTACCTGTTCAAGAACGAGCAGGCCGACCAGGCCTTCTTCGACTCCGTGGACGGCGAGGCCGACCAGCTCGGCGCCGACCTGCGCAGGCGCTGCCTGGCCATGCCCGACCCCGAGCCGCTCGACATCTTCGACCACGTCTACCGCGAGCCCCACGCCCTGATCGACCAGGAGCGCGCCCAGTTCGCCGCGTACTTGGAGGGGTTCGAGCGATGACGGTCCTGAGTTTGTCCAAGGCCCTGAACGAGGGCATGCGCAAGGCCATGGAGGACGATCCCAAGGTCCTCATCATGGGCGAGGACGTCGGCAAGCTGGGCGGCGTGTTCCGCGTCACCGACGGGCTGCAGAAGGACTTCGGCGAGGACCGCGTGATCGACACGCCGCTCGCCGAGTCGGGCATCATCGGCACCGCGATCGGGCTGGCGCTGCGCGGCTACCGGCCGGTGTGCGAGATCCAGTTCGACGGTTTCGTCTTCCCGGCCGCCGACCAGATCATCACGCAGCTCGCCAAGATGCCGATGCGCTCGCTGGGCGCGATCAAGCTGCCGGTCGTCGTACGCATCCCCTGCGGCGGCGGCATCGGCGCGGTCGAGCACCACAGCGAGTCACCCGAGGCGTACTTCACCCACACGGCCGGCCTGCGCGTCGTCGCCTGCTCCAACCCGGCCGACGCCTACACCATGATCCAGCAGGCCATCCGCAGCGACGACCCGGTGCTCTTCTTCGAGCCCAAGCGCCGCTACTGGGAGAAGGCCGACGTCGACACCTCCTCCACCGACTGGTGGGCCCCGCTGCACTCGGCCAAGGTCGTCCGGCCCGGCGCCGACGTCACGCTCCTGGCCTACGGCCCCATGGTCAAGACCTGCCTGGAGGCCGCGACGGCGGCCGAGGACGACGGGCGCTCACTGGAGGTCATCGACCTGCGCTCGCTCAACCCGCTGGACGAGCCGCTCGTGATGGAGTCCGCGCGCCGCACCGGGCGGGTCGTGGTCGTCCACGAGGCGCCCGTCAACAGCGGCTTCGGCGCCGAGCTGGCCGCCAGGATCACCGAGCAGTGCTTCTACCACCTGGAAGCGCCCGTGTTGCGGGCCGGCGGCTTCTCCACCCCCTACCCCCCGTCCAAGCTGGAGGAGCACTACCTGCCCGACCTGGACCGCGTGCTCGACGCCGTCGACCGGACCTTCGGGTACTGAGGGGGTTGCGCGATGCGACGCGAGTTCAAGCTTCCCGACGTCGGCGAGGGGCTGACGGAGGCCGAGATCGTCCGCTGGCACGTCAAGGCGGGTGACGCGGTCAAGGTCAACCAGATCGTGGTGGAGATCGAGACGGCCAAGTCGATCGTCGAGCTGCCCATCCCGTGGGACGGGGTGGTGGCGGGGCTGATGGCCGGTGAGGGCGACACGGTCGACGTGGGTGTCGCGATCATCGCCGTCGACACGGTGGAGGAGGGCGAGGCGCCTTCTCCGGTGTCAGGGTCGGATGATCGGGCCGCCCTGGCCGACGACATGGTGCCGAAGCCGCCCGCGGAGGGCGCGGTGGAGCCCGGCGCTCACGGCAGCCCTGCGCCCAAGGAGGAGCGGCAGGCGGTCCTGGTCGGCTACGGGGTGAAGGTCGGCGCGACCAAGCGGCGGGCCCGCAAGCAGTCCGGCATCCCCGCCAACCCGGTGGCCAACCCGTCCCGGGTGGAGGTGGACACCCCGCCCGCCCCAGCTCCAGCCCCAGCCGTCTCGCCGCCCGGCCGGGTGGCGGTCCTGGCCAAGCCGCCCGTGCGCAAGCTCGCCAAGGACCTGGGCGTGGACCTGGTCACGATCACCGGCACGGGCCCCCAGGGCTCGATCACCCGAGACGACGTCCACGCGGCGGCCCAAGAACCCGTACAGCAACCGGCCCCGGCGGTGACCGCCCAGCGGGAGGAGCGCATCCCCATCAAGGGCGTCCGCAAGGCGACCGCCCAGGCCATGGTCACCAGCGCCTTCACGGCCCCCCACGTCACCGAGTTCCTCCAGGTGGACATGACGCGAACCATGGAGGCAGTGCACCGCCTGCGCACCCTCCAGGACTTCGCCGACGTCAAGGTGGGCCCCCTGCTCCTCGTCGCGAGGGCCGTCCTGACCGCCGTCAAGCGCCACCCGGCGATCAACGCCACCTGGGACGACCAGGACATCGTCATCAAGCACTACGTCAACCTGGGGATAGCGGCCGCCACCCCCAGAGGCCTCCTGGTCCCCAACATCAAGGACGCCCAGGACCTCTCGCTCCCCGCTCTGGCGAAGGAGCTGGCCGCGCTCACCGAGACGGCCAGGGCGGGCCGCACCCAGCCCGCCGAGATGTCCGGCGGCACGTTCACGATCACCAACGTCGGGGTCTTCGGCGTGGACGGCGGCACCCCGATCATCAACCCGGGTGAGGCCGCGATCCTGGCGGTCGGCCAGGTCAGGGACATGCCGTGGGTGGTGGACGGCGAGCTGGCGGTCCGCAAGGTGGCGACCCTGTCGCTCTCGTTCGATCACCGCATGGTGGACGGCGAGCTGGGCTCGCGCTTCCTGGCGGACGTGGGCGCGATGCTGGAGGACCCGCTGCGCATGCTCGCCTGGAGCTGAAGTGGTACGGCGACCGCCGGGAGGACCCCTCTCCCGGCGATCGCCGTACGGCGGGGACGCCCGCACCCACCGATACAGAGCGGCCAGGGGCTCAGGAAATACCTCGATAGGGTGGCGAACATGATTCGCCACATCGTGCTGTTCACCTGGACCGAGGCCGCCACGGCCGAGCAGAAGGCCGCCGTCACCGCTGAGCTGGGAAAACTCCCCGGCCTGATCCCGGAGCTCCGGGCGTACACGGTGGGCGAGGACGCGGGCATCAACCAGGGCAACCACGAGTACGCCGTGGTGGCGGACTTCGACAGCGTCGACGACTACCTGGTCTACCGCGACCACCCCGACCACCAGAAGGTGATCGCCGACACCATCAGGCCGATCCTCGCCAGTCGCGCCGCCGTGCAGCTGAGCCTCTAGACGCCTCTGGACGCCGCTAGACCTCGGGCGGGTTGTTCTCGCGGTGCATCAGCCTGTTGTCGGAGGTCTGGCCCCTCCTGGGGGCCAGCACGATGCTGAGCACCACTCCCACGCCACCGACGATCATGAAAATGAGCCCGATGACGTCCATGTGCACGCTCTGCCCGAACACGTCGGGCTCGATCGCGAACCTCAGGATGGCGCCAAGCGTGAGGAAGAAGATGCTTACCCCGACCCCCATGACAACCTCCACGCAAACGGCGAGTACAGCGACGGTCATACCCGGGTATCCCCCGGGTCTCACGCGAGGCACGACAATGGCTGGCCTCCGTTGTAGGTGATCATGTCGAGCACGGCGGTGACCAGGTCGATCGGCGCGCCCAGAGGTCGCCCGTCGAGCTCGGCGTAGGCGCGGTGCAGGTTGCCCACGATGCGTTCCGGGTCGAGCAGGCCCGCCCACTCGCCGAGGTCCGTCCGCGTGGCGGCCTCCAGCGGCGTCAGGCCCGCCTCCTTGCCGCGTCTGGCGACGTCCTGCACGAAGCGCAGGTAGCCCTCCACCGGCTCGTACGCCTCCGGCCCGCACACTTCACCGTGCCCTGGCACCACGGTCTCGGCCCCGAGCCCCCTGAGCTGCTCGATAGCCCGCAGCGCCCCGGCCACCGAGCCCATCAGCACGAACGGCGTGCCGCCGTTGAAGATGAGGTCGCCGGCGAACAGCACCCGCCGCTCCGGGATCCACACGTAGGAGTCGTTGGTGGTGTGGGCGGCGTGCCCGACGTGCCGCACCTCGCAGCGCAGCTCGTCGGAGTGCAGCGTGACGCGGTCGGTGAAGGTCAGGAACGGCGGGGTCGGCTCCATCTTGCCCCACTCGACCTCGGCCGACCACGCGGCGCGGTAGGCGGGGACGCCGTCGGCGATGATCTGCTCGCGGACGCCCTCGTGGCCGACGATCGTGGCCTCGGGGAACAGCCAGTTGCCGAACGTGTGGTCGCCGTGGTGGTGGGTGTTGAGCAGCGTGGTGATCGGCCGGTCGGTGACCTTGCCGATGGCCTGGCGGAAGGCGCGCGTGCGGCGCTCGGTGGAGCAGGCGTCGATGACGATGACGCCGCGCCGGCCGGCCAGGAACCCGGTGTTGTTGATCCACCAGCTCCCGTCGGGCTGTACGTAGGCGTACACACCGTCGGACACCTCCTCGACGCGCGGCGGCGGCAGGGGGTGGTCGTGGGGGGAGGAGCTCATGCCCAGGACGCTACACAAGGCGGCAGGGCGCCCGCTCGCGGTCGGGCGCCCTGCCGGTGGTGACTGCCGCGGGTGGCAGTGAGGTGTGGCTCAGAAGGCCTCTTCCGGCAGCTCCATCAGCTCCAGGTCGGTGGCGGTGAGCACGCGCCGCTCGGCGGCCAGCCGGGGCAGCACGGTCTTGGCGAAGAACGAGGCCGCCCCCACCTTGCCCAGGTAGAACGGGTCCTCGCCGGAGGCGAGCTTGCCCAGCGCCACCTCGGCCTGGCGCAGCAGCAGCCAGCCGATGATCAGGTCGCCGAGGGAGAGCAGGAACCGGGTGGTGTTCAGCCCGACCTTGTAGACCTCCTTCGGCGCCTCCAGCGAGCCGAGCGCCCAGCCCGCCATGGTGTCGCCCATGGCCTTGACCTCGGCGGCGGCCTCGGCGAGCAGTTTGCGCTCCTCCTTGAGCCGCCCGTTGCCCGCCTCGGACGCGGCGAACTCGTTGATCTCGGCCAGCAGCGCGCCGATCGCGGCGCCCTGGTTGCGCAGGATCTTCCTGAAGAACAGGTCCTGGCCCTGGATCGCGGTGGTGCCCTCGTACAGGGAGTCGATCTTGGCGTCGCGGATGTACTGCTCGATCGGGTAGTCCTGGAGGTAGCCGGAGCCGCCGAGGGTCTGCAGGGAGCGGGAGAGCAGCTCGTACGACCGCTCGGACCCGACGCCCTTGACGACGGGCAGCAGCAGGTCGTTCATGGCGGCGGCGTGCCGGTCGTCCGGGTCGGCGAGCAGGGTGTCCTGGAAGGTGGCCGTGTAGAGCACCAGCGCCCGCATGCCCTCGGCGTACGACTTCTGCAGCATCAGCTCGCGCCGCACGTCGGGGTGGTGGGTGACGGTGACGCGGGGCGCGGCCTTGTCGGCCATCCTGGCCAGGTCGGCGCCCTGGACGCGGGACTTGGCGAACTCCAGGGCGTTGAGGTAGCCGGTGGAGAGCGTGGCGATGGCCTTGGTGCCGACCATCATGCGGGCGTGCTCGATCACCATGAACATCTGCTTGATGCCCTCGTGCACCTCGCCGACCAGCCAGCCGATCGCGGGGTGCTGGTCGCCGAAGGTCAGCTCGCAGGTCGTGGAGACCTTCAGGCCCATCTTCTTCTCGACGTTGGTGACGTAGGCGCCGTTGCGCTCGCCGAGCTCGCCGGTCTCCAGGTCCACGTGGTACTTCGGCACGAGGAACATCGACAGGCCCTTGGTGCCGGGGCCGTGGCCCTCGGGGCGGGCCAGCACGAGGTGGAAGATGTTCTCGGTCATGTCGTGCTCGGCGCTGGTGATGAAGCGCTTGACGCCCTCGATGTGCCAGGTCCCGTCGGGCTGGCGCACCGCCTTCGTCCGGCCGGCGCCGACGTCGGAGCCCGCGTCGGGCTCGGTGAGCACCATGGTGGCGCCCCAGTTGCGCTCGATGGCCAGCTCGGCGAAGCGCTTCTGCTCGGGCGTGCCGACCTTCCACAGCGTGTAGGCGAAGTTGGGGCCGGCCGCGTACATGTACAGGGCGGGGTTGGCGCCCAGCACCATCTCGGCCGTGGCCCAGGCCAGGCTGCGCGGGATGCCGGGGCCGCCCAGGTCGGCGGGCAGGTCGAGGTGCGCCCAGCCGCCGTCCACCAGCGCCTGGTACGACTTCTTGAAGCCCTCGGGCACCTTCACGGTCGAGGTGGCCGCGTCGAACACGGGCGGGTGCCTGTCACCCTCTTCGAAAGAGTCCGCGAGCACGCCGGTCGAGAGGCGGTTCACCTCGTCCAGCACGCTGCGTGCGACGTCCTCGTCCACTTCCGCGAAGGGCCCGGTGCCGAGGATCTCGCCTCTGCCGAAGACCTCGAAGAGGTTGAATTCCAGGTCACGCACGTTGCTCTTGTAGTGGCCCATGGGCGTCGATCTCCTTGAACCGAGGCATTTCTACTGGTGAGTAACCTTACTCTGAAATGCTACCCGCGGGTAACCCGTCATATGCGTGGCATGCTCATCTCCATGGACGCCGCAGAACTCGCCGCCCGGTGGCGGGAACGCCTGGAATCCTGGGCGATTCCGGACGAGATCCTGGCCAAGGCACCCCTGGATCCGTGGAGCCACTCGCCGGAGAGGTTCGGCACCCGTACGGACAGGGCGCTGGCCGAGCCGGACGACGGCCCCACCATGACCCGGCTGTCCGAGGCGCTGCCAGAGAAGGGCACGCTGCTCGACGTCGGCTCGGGCCCCGGAGCCGCCTCCCTGCCGCTGCACGAGCGCATCGGCCACCTCTACGCGGTCGACACCTCCACCTCCATGCTCGAAGGGCTGACGGCCAGGGCGGAGAAGCTGGGCGTGCCCGTCACGACGGTGGAGGGCCGCTGGCCCGACGTCAGCGACCAGGTGCCGATGGCCGACGCGGCGGTGGCGGCGCACGTCGTCTACAACGTGCCCGACCTGGCCGACTTCCTGCTCGCGCTCGACTCCCGCACGCAGGGGCGGGTGGTGCTGGAGCTGCCGCACCGCCACCCGATGAGCTGGATGACGCCGCTGTGGCAGCACTTCCACGGCGTCGACCGGCCGGTGCGCCCCATCGCCGAGGACTGCGTGGCCCTCGCGGCGGCGCTCGGCTTCAACGTCCAGGTGGAGGAGAGGGAAGCCCCGCTGGAACGTTTCATGTCACTCGAGGAGCTGGCCGCCAGCGCGGTGCGCAGGGTGTGCCTCGACCCCTCGCGCGCGGACGAGGTGGCGGCGACGGCGGCGGAGCTCGGCATGTGGCCGGTGCCACGCGACCGGTGGGTCACCATCTGGTGGGAATGACCGCTGCATTCCGCACGTTCACCCAGATGAGCGCATGAGCAGCTCCCGGACGAGACGCGCCGTACCCGGAACGCCAAGACGACGCACTCCAGTCAGTCTCGTCTTTCAGGGAGTGCTTCACATGGCGTGGATCGTCCTCGTGCTGGCCGGCCTCTTCGAGGTCACCATGGCACTGTCGCTCAAGCTCAGCAACGGCTTCACCCATTTGGGGTGGACGCTGTCGTTCCTGGCCACGGCCGTGCTCAGCTTCGGCCTGCTCGCGTACGCGCTCAAGTCGCTGGAGGTCGGCACCGCCTACGCCGTCTGGACCGGCGTCGGCGCGGCGGGCACCGCGCTGCTCGGCATGATCGCCATGGGCGACCAGGTGTCACCGGCGCGGCTCATCTCCATCGCGCTGATCCTGGCCGGGGTCATCGGGCTCAAGACCCTGGCCTGAGTGTCTATTGTGGGACAGATGATCGAAATCCACGCCGTCACCATCGACGCCGCAGACCCGTACGCCATCGCGAGCTGGTGGAGCGAGGCCACCGGGCTTCCTCTCGGAGAGGGGGACAAGCCGGGCGACGACGAGGTGATGCTGCGCACCCACCAGGACCCGTTCCTGCTGTTCATCCGCGTCCCGGAGGGCAAGTCCGGCAAGAACCGGGTGCACCTCGACGTCAACGGCACCGAGGGCCGCACCCGTGACGAGGAGGTCGAGCGGCTCGTCGGGCTCGGCGCGACCGTCTTCGAGGATCATCGCCGGCCCGACGGCACCGGCTGGGTCACCCTGCGCGACCCGGAGGGCAACGAGTTCTGCGTGTGCAGGAGCCAGGCGGAACGGGAGGGCCAGTAACGGGAGGGTCAGTAGGGTCACCGGGCGGAGCGCGCTCGTCCCTGCTGCGTCAGCGTCAGCACGCCGGCGATCAGGTAGACGAGCGCGCCGTGCCACAGGGCGTCCCAGGCCGACCCGAACACCCCCTCGCTGTCGAGCACGAGCTGCACCGGATAGTCCAGCAGCGCCACGATGCCGGCGGGCAGCAGCGCGAACTTGAACGGATGCTTGAGCGCCCACAGGCGCGCCTGCCGGGTCACCCGGTCGCCCTCGTTCGGCTTGGACACCGCGCCGATGGCGGCCACCAGGGCGAACAGGCTGATGCCCAGGCCGAGCGACCACACCAGGCCGGCGCCGCCCGTGAGCAGGCCCACCCCGTAGCTGACGGCGGTCGCGACGCCGCCGCTGACGGCGGCGGTCTTCCAAGGGGCGCCGCGCAGAGCGGCGCCGGACAGCGATACCTCGTCGCGTCTACTGATTTCGTTCATGCCTTCATGCTGCCTTCCGGCCTCCCCCGCGGGCATCGGGGTCCGACCCTGAGCTGTCCCTGGGAAACTGGCATGATTCGCCCCATGCGGGAAATCGAGATCGTGCGGCTTGGTGCGGGTGACGGCGAGCGACTGCGGGACGTGCGGCTGCGCGCCCTGCGGGAGGATCCGGACGCGTTCGGCTCCTCCTACGGCCGCGAGGTCGAGTTCCCCCCGGAGAAGTGGGCGGAACGGCTGGCGAACCCCGAGGGGCGCTGGTGGGTCGCCACCCGCGACGGCGCCGACCTGGGGCTGGTGTGCGTGCTCCTGGAGGAGGGCGCGGCCCACCTGCTGTCCATGTGGGTGGCGCCCGAGGCCAGGAAGGAGCGGGTCGGCTCGCGGCTGGTGGACGCGGCCGTCGAGTGGGCCAGGACGACCGGGGCCGAGGAGATCGGCCTGTGGGCGGTGGACCGCAACCACGCCGCCCGCGCCCTGTACACGCGCAAGGGCTTCACGCGCAGCGGCAAGGTGATGGCTCTGCCGTCCAACCCGGACCTCATGGAGTCCCACTACGTGCTGTCCCTGGTCTTCAGGCAGGCGCGCGCCGGGGACGTGCCGGCCATCGTGGCGATGCTGGCCGACGACCCGCTCGGCGCCCAGCGCGAGGGCGACCCGAACGACGCGCGTTACCTGGCGGCGTTCGAGCGGATCGACGCCGACCCGTACGACGAGCTGATCGTCGCCGAGCGCGACGGCAAGGTGGTGGGCACGATGCAGCTCACCTACCTGGCGGGGCTGTCGCGGCTGGGAGCGGAGCGGTGCCAGATCGAGGCCGTCAGGGTCGCCGCCTCGACCAGGGGACAGGGCCTGGGCCGCAAGATGATCGCGTGGGCGATCGACAGGGCGCGGGCGCGCGGCTGCGCGATGGTGCAGCTCACCTCCGACAAGTCACGTACGGACGCGCACCGCTTCTACGACGGCCTCGGCTTCACCGACTCCCACGTCGGCTACAAGCTCAAACTGGACTGATCTCCACGAAGTTGTCGTGGAAGCCGGGCCCCCTGCCCATGTCGGCGTCCCGCTCGGCCACGACCGCGTTCGGGTTGGCGCCGCCGGGGCTGAGCTTGGGCCAGCGGCCCTTCGGCGTGGCCACCACCCCGGCCGCCACCCGGTCGCTGATCTCCACGTCCGCCAGGAACTCGCCGCCGTCGTTGTGCACGCGCACCCGCCGGCCGTCCTCCAGCCCGCGCGCCGCCGCGTCGGCCGGGTTGACCAGCACCGTCGGCTCCTTGGCGCGCCGCAGCAGCTCGGGGTTGTTGCCGAACGTGGTGTTGAGGAACGTGTGCGAGGCGGGCGTGACCAGCGTCAGCGGGTACGGCGAGCCGCCCGCCGAGGCCGCCGTGTACGACGGCACGAACGCCTTCCCCGCGGGCGGGAAACGCAGCCGCCCGGACGGCGTCGGGAAGCCCTCGGCGAACGGCGTGAAGGGCCGCGGGTAGTTCATCCGCACCCAGCCCTCCTTGCGCAGCCTGTCCAGGGTGATGCCCTCCAGGGAGGGGTGGCCGCTGGTCAGGAGCTGCTCGGCCAGTTCCAGGTCCGAGTCGTACAGCGACGGCTCGGTCATCCCCATGTGGGCGGCCAGCCGGCGGAACGTCTCCGTCGTGGACAGGCACTCGCCGGGCGGCCGCACGGCCTGCTCGTTCCACAGCAGGTACAGGTGCCCGTAGCCGGCGTGCAGGTCGTGGTGCTCGGTCTGCATGGTCGCGGGCAGCACGATGTCGGCGTAGTCGACGGTGTCGGTCGGGAAGTGCTCCATGACGACCGTGAACAGGTCCTCGCGCTCGAGCTGCCGCCTGATGGCGTTGGAATCGGGGGAGGAGCCGACCGGGTTGGCCGCGTACACCCAGAAGCACTTCACCGACTCCAGCTGCGAGGCCGCCTTCGTCATGGTCAGCGTGCGCACGGGCGCGGCCAGCAGGTCGTCGCGGCGGTCCACGTTCAGGTGCACGTGGTCGCTGGTGGAGAAGGCGATGCCGCCGCCGGGGTGGCGCCAGTCGCCGGTGACGCCGGGGATGGCCGAGATCACCCGCAGCGCGGCGCCGCCGCCCGCGTGCCGCTGCAGGCCGTGCGTGGCGCGCAGCGCGGTCGGGCGGGTGTGCGCGAGCCGCATCCCCAGCCTGTGGACGGCCTCGGCGGGAATCCCGGTGATCTCCGCCACTCGCTCGACCGGGTGGCGCAGGATCTCCTCGCGGAAGTCGTCCCAGCCCTCGGTGTGCTCGGCGAGGAACTCCTCGTCCTGGGCGTTCTCGGACAGCACCACGTTGAGCAGGCCCAGCGCGAGCGCCCCGTCGGTGCCCGGCCTGATCGCCAGGTGCTCGTCCGCCTGGTCGGCCGTCCTGGTGCGGATGGGGTCGATGGCGACGACGTGCGCGCCGTCCGCCCGCGCGTCCTGGATGAACTTCCACAGGTGGTGGCCGCTGGTCAGCGTGTTCGTGCCCCAGAGCAGGATCAGCTTGGACAGCGCGAAGTTCTCCGGGTCCATGCCGGCGGCGGTGCCGAGCGTGCGGCGCAGCCCGGCGTTGCCGGCGGCGGAGCAGATGTTGAGCCAGTGCCTGGAGGCGCCCAGCAGGTTCCAGAACCGGCGGCCCGCCACGCCCTCGCAGCCCTGGAGGTAGCCGAGGGTGCCGGTGCCCAGGTAGGGCCAGATGGCCTCGCCGCCGTGCTCCTCGACGATGCCGCGCAGCCGTACGGAGATCTCGTCGAGCGCCTCTTCCCAGGTGATCCGCTCGAACTGGCCGGAGCCCTTAGGGCCGGTGCGGCGCAGCGGGTACAGGATGCGGTCCTGGGCCTGGGTGTGTTCCAGGTAACGGTTGACCTTCACGCAGAGCGCGCCCCGGGTGTAGGGCTGGTCGGGGTTGCCGCGCATCTTGACGGCCCGGCCGTTCTCGACGGTCACCACCCAGGAGCAGGTATCCGGGCAGTCCAGCGGACATGCCCCCAAAACCCTCAATTCACCCGACATGCGACACAGCTTACGTCCCCCACCACCGGGAATTCAGAGGTGAACAGTGGGAAGTGCACCGTGTAGCCTGCCCCGTGCGACACTGCGGGGACGATTGAGCACACTGGAAGTCAGAGATCCTACGGTCCGGCGCAGGAAGGTGTGGAATCGCTGGCGGTGGCCGAAATCAGGGAACGAGAAGACACGGAGGGCCTCGCGGAAGGGGAGCCGGCCGTGGCCGAGTCGCGCGCAGGCGACAGCGCGGAGCAGAGCACGGGGAACAGCACAGGCAACGACGACGTCTACGTCGTCGAGCCGCTGCTGCCCCACCGCCTGCGCCGCCCCTCCGACCTGCTGCGCTTCTTCGCCACGCTCATCGTGCTCGGCGCGGTCATCCTGCTCGCCCTGGTCGCCAAGCAGACCCTCATCGGCCTGGAGGCCGACGTCAAGGAGGGCGCTGAGCTCGTCCCCCTGCTGAGCAGGATCGCCGCCTTCCTCGGCGGCGCCGCCGTACTCATCGTGCCGACCGCCTTCGCCGTCGAACGCGTCTTCCACCGCGACGGCCTGCGCGTCGCAGAAGGGCTGATCGCCGCCATCGTCGGCATGGCCGGCTCGTTCCTGCTCGGGCAGTGGCTCGTCGCGGGCAACGTCGACGACCTGCGCGTCCTGCTCACCGGCGACCGCACCATCGAGCCGCTCAACACGCTGCTCACCTCCGTCATCGCCTACTCCACCGCAGTCCGCATCTCCCGCCGCCCCACCTGGCGGATGCTGATGTGGACCACCATCGCGCTCTACATCCTGGCCCTCTTCTCCGGCCGCCAGATCACCATCCCCAGCGCCATCGTCACCGTCCTGGTCGGCATGGCCATCGGCTACGCCACCCTGTACGGCGTCGGCAGCCCCAACACCCGCCCCCCGGGCAACGCCGTCGTCGCGGCCCTGCGCAAGCTGTCGTTCGCGCCCGTCTCCGCCCGCCGCGTCGAGGACGACCACCAGGGCAGCCGCCGCTACGCCATCGGCCTCAAGGACGGCTCCAGCCTCGACGTCACCGTGCTCGACCGCGACCGGCAGGTGGCCGGCCTGCCGTACCGGCTGTGGCGGCGCATCAGGCTCAACTCCGAGACCAGGCGCCGCGCCATCAGATCGCTGCGCGCCGAGCTCGAACGCGAGGCCCTCATGGCGTACGCGGCCCAGGCCGCCGGCGCCAGCACCCCGCGCCTGCTCGGCACCAGCGAGATCGGCACCGAGGCCGCGCTGCTCGCCTACGAGCACATCGAGACCCGCCCCCTCGACGAGGTGCCCGACGCCGAGATCGACGACGAGCTGCTCGCCCAGATCTGGGAGCAGGTCGAGCTGCTGCAGATCCAGCGGCTGGCACACCGGCGGCTCACCGGCGACAGCATCCACCTCGACGGGGCGGGCCGCGTCGTGCTCACCGACGCGCGCAGCGGCGAGGTCGCCGCCGGAGACCTGCTGCTCCGGCTCGACGTCGCCCAGCTCCTCACCTACCTGGCGCTGCGCGTCGGCCCCGAGCGCTCGGTCCGCGCCGCCGCCGACGTCATGGGCCCCGACGCGCTGGCCGCCGCCATGCCGCTGCTCCAGCAGATCGCGCTGACCAGGGAGACCCGCTCCGCGGTGGCCAAGGCCAAGAACGTGCTGCCGGGCATCCGCGAGCACATCGTCGCACTCAAGCCACAGAGCAAGGTCGACGAGGTACGCCTCGAACGCTTCCGCCCCCGCACCCTGATCACCATCATCGCCAGCGCCTTCGCCGCCTACGTCGTGCTCTACCAGCTCAGCCAGGTGGACGTCTACCACGTGATCACCACGGCCAACTGGGCCTGGTCGGGGCTGGCGCTGCTGGCCTCGTTCGCCAGCTACGTGGCCGCGGCGTTCATGCTGCGCGGCTTCGTGCCCGAACGCCTGCCGCTCTGGCGCACCGTGCTGGCGCAGTTCGCGGGCTCGTTCGTCAAGCTCGTCGCGCCCGCCGCCGTGGGCGGCGTCGCCATCAACACCCGCTACCTGCAAAAACGCGGGATCCACCCGGCCAGCGCGGTCGCCAGCGTCGGCGCCTCCCAGCTCATCATGCTGGTCTTCCACATCCTGCTGCTGGCGCTGTTCGCCTACATCACCGGCTCGACCACGGCCACCTCGTTCACCCCGTCGCGCGGGCTCGTCCTCGTGCTGCTCGGGGTCGCGGTGCTGGTCGTCGCCGTGCTCGGCGTGCCGCCGCTGCGCAGGCTGGTCACCTCACGGCTGCGCAAGCTCTTCTCGAACGTGCTGCCGCGCCTGCTCGACGTGCTCCAGTCGCCGCGCAAGATGGTCGAGGCGTGCGCGGGGACGCTCTCGATCACGCTGGCCTTCATCGTCTGCCTCGACGCCTGCGTGGCCGCGTTCGGCGGCACGCTCAGCTTCACCGCCGTCGCGGTCGTCTTCCTCACGGCCAACGCGATCGGCTCCGCCGCGCCCACACCCGGTGGTCTGGGCGCGGTCGAAGTCGCACTCGTGGGCGGCCTGACGGTCGCGGGCGTGCGGCCCGAGCTGGCCACCTCGGCCGTGCTGCTGTACCGGCTGCTCACGTTCTGGCTGCCGGTACTGCCGGGCTGGGCCGCCTTCACCTACCTGCAGCGGAACGAGGCTCTGTGACCTTGTCAATGGCGGCCAGCTCGTCCTCCGTGAAGGCCGGGCCGTCCACGCACGCCACGTTGGCCTCAAGCTGCTCGACGCTGCTGGCGCCGATCAGCACGCTCGTCACCCTCGGGTCCCGCATCGCCCACGACAGCGCCATCTGAGCCAGACTCTGCCCCCTGGTCTTCGCGATCTCGTTGAGGTCGCGCGCCAGATCCCGGTCGATCCGGTCGGCGCTCAGGAACCGGCTGGTCGCCGCCCGCGAGTCGTCCGGCACCCCGTCCAGGTACCGGTCGGTCAGCAGCCCCTGCGCCAGCGGCGAGAACACGATGCAGCCCATCCCCGCCTCCTCCAGGGTGTCCAGCAGCCCGTCCTCGATCCAGCGGTTGATCATCGAGTAGGACGGCTGTTGGATGAGCAGCGGCGTGCCCAGCTCCCGCATGATCCGCGCGGCCTGCGCGGTCTGCTCCGGCGAGTAGTTGGAGACGCCCGCGTACAGCGCCTTGCCCGAGCGCACCGCCCGGTCCAGCGCGCCCATCGTCTCCTCCAGCGGCGTCTCAGGGTCGGGACGGTGGCTGTAGAAGACGTCCACGTACTCCAGGCCCATGCGCCGCAACGACTGGTCGAGGCTGGCCAGCACGTACTTGCGCGAACCCCACTCGCCGTACGGGCCTGGCCACATGTCGTACCCGGCCTTGGTGGAGATGATCAGCTCGTCCCGGTACGGGAGGAAGTCCTCGCGCAGGATCCGGCCGAAGTTGCGCTCCGCCGAGCCGTACGGCACGCCGTAGTTGTTGGCCAGGTCGAAGTGCGTCACCCCGAGGTCGAACGCCCGGCGCAGGATCGCCCGCGAGTTCTCGATCGGCCGGTTGTCGCCGAAGTTGTGCCACAGGCCCAGCGAGACCGCCGGCAGCTTCAGCCCGCTGCGCCCGCTGCGGTTGTACGGCTGGCGCTCGTAACGCCGCTCGTCGGCCTGGTAGGTCATGATGACGTGCCCCTTTCGATGATCCACGACAGCGCGAAGGCCTCTTCCCGCCACGCGTCGTAACGCCCGCTGCGGCCGCCGTGCCCCGCGCCCATCTCCGTCTTCAGCAGGAACGGCCCGCCCTGCGCCGTGGCGCGCAGCCTCGCGATCCACTTCGCCGGCTCGTGGTAGAGCACGCGCGTGTCGTTGAGGCTCGTGATCGCCAGGATCGGCGGGTACGGCCTGCCGTCCACGTTCTCGTAGGGCGAGTACCCCTTCATGTAGGCGTACACCTCGGGGTCGTGCAGCGGGTCGCCCCACTCGTCCCACTCGATCACGGTCAGCGGCAGCGACGGGTCGAGGATGGTGTTC
Source organism: Nonomuraea monospora (assembly GCF_039531895.1). Classification (NCBI taxonomy): domain Bacteria; kingdom Bacillati; phylum Actinomycetota; class Actinomycetes; order Streptosporangiales; family Streptosporangiaceae; genus Nonomuraea; species Nonomuraea monospora. The sequence continues at coordinate 2,357 of NZ_BAAAQX010000051.1, read as the reverse complement.
AGCGCGTCCACGAACGGCACCTCGGCCACCACGCCCGCGAACACGTCAGGCGCCAGGTTCGTCACCGCGCCCATCAGCAGGCCGCCCGCGGAGCCGCCCCGCGCCACGATCCTGTCGCTCCAGCCGGACGCCTTCAGGTGCCTGGCCACGACCACGAAGTCGGTGAACGTGTTGCGCTTCCTGGTCAGCTTGCCGTCCTCGTACCAGCGGCGGCCCATCTCGCCGCCGCCCCGCACGTGCGCGACCGCGAAGACGAACCCGCGGTCGAGCAGCGACAGCCGCGGCACGGAGAAGCCGGGGTCGATGGAGGTCTCGTAGCTGCCGTACCCGTACAGCACGGTCGGCGCCGGCTTGGCGGAGTCCTTGCGCTTGACGATCGACACGGGGATCTTCGTGCCGTCCTCGGCCGTCGCCCACTCGCGGAACTGCTCGTAGTCGGCGGGATCGTAGCCGCCGAGCACCGGGCGCTGCTTGAGCAGGATCAGCTCGTGGCTGTCCAGCTCGTAGTCGTACACGCTGGGCGGGGTGACCATGCTCGTGTACGCCAGCCGCAGCCGGGTGGTGGTGAACTCGGGGTTGCCTGCGGGGCCGACGTCGTACAGGGGCTCGGGGAAGTCGATCTCGTACGCGTTCCGCTCGGACGCCTCCACCCGGTCGCGCCAGGTGTCGCCCGCGCCGCTGTAGGGCAGCACGCGCAGCCCCGTCAGGCCGTCGCGGCGGAAGTGCACCACGGCGTGGTCGGAGAACGCGTCGATCTCCAGGAGCCTGGTGTCGTCGCGGTGCGCGATCAGCGGGGTCCACGTGCCCGGGTCGTCGAGGGGGGCGGTGGCCAGCTCGAAGTTCTCGGCGTTCTCGTTGTGCAGCACGTAGAAGAAGTCGCCCGCGTGCTCGATGCCGTACTCGACGCCGGTCTTCCTGGGGCGGACGACCTGAAACTCGCCGGAGGGGTCGGCGGCGTCGAGGATCCGGACCTCACTGGTGATCTTGCTGCCCGCGCCCAGCACGAGGTACTTCTCGCTGCGGGTCAGCCCGATGCCAACCCAGTAACGCTCGTCGTTCTCCTCGTAGACCAGCACGTCCTCCTGGGTGCCCAGGGTGTGCCGGTAGACCTGGTAGGGGCGCCAGGCGTCGTCCACGCGCGTGTAGAAGAACGCCGACCCGTCGGCCGCCCAGGCGCCGCCGTAGAAGATGTCGGTGATCTCGTCGGGGAGCAGCTCGCCCGTCTCCAGGTTCTTGAACCGGAGCGTGAACCGCTCGTCGCCCTTGTAGTCGGTCGAGAACGCCAGCATCGTGCCGTCGGGGGTGACGGAGCTGGTGCCGACCGAGAAGAACGCGCTGTCGCCGGCCAGCTCGTTGCCGTCGAGGATCACCTGCTCGCGGTCGAGCCTGGCGCCGGGGGTGATCTCCGGGGGCGCGTCGCTGTCGGCGGGGACGCGGCAGGAGACGGCGTACTGCTTGCCCTCCTCGGTGCGGGTGAAGTACCACCACCGGCCCTTGCGGCTGGGCACGGACAGGTCGGTCTCCTGCGTGCGGCCCTTGATCTCCTGGAACACCTGCTCCTGGAGGTCGGCCAGATGAGCGGTCTGCTGCTTGAGAAAGTCGTTCTCCGCCTCCAGATATGCGGTCGTGTCTGGATCTTCCTTGTTGCTCAGCCAGGCGTACTCGTCGATGACGGTGTCGCCGTGATGGGTGCGCTCCGTGGGGACCTTCTTCGCCACTGGCGGCGTGTTGCTGCTCACGTGGGGAGTCTATGTTCGGTCGTGATCGTTCTGTTGCCGGAGAAGCGAGCGAACCGGCCCGAGCATCGGGAAGCGCTGCTAATCTTTAGGAGCCGACGCGGTGCGGCGCAACCCTCCTCCTTCACTCCGGTGACTTTGGTGTGTTGTGTCACGCATGTCGGTAATCCCTCGTGGCGCGCCGGTTCAGAGATCGATTCGCAGATCGGTCGAAGGGCTGGTAAGTTAGAGGGGTTGTCTCCGAAAGGGGGCAGGAATTAATTCCCGCAGGTCGAGCAAGTCCGGTCAATTTGACAGGAACTTGAACGGCTGAAAGAATTAAGACCACAACGACGAAATGAACGCCTCCGAGCGGGGGCCGCGGGAGCGGGCCTGGTGAGGAAGTACGCGTCCGTTTCTTGAGAACTCAACAGTGTGTCAAAAGCCAGTGCATGATTTTTCATGCAACACCTCGTCAAGACATGTTTCTTGATGGATTTTGCTCGGATGAATAATCCAGACATTGTTTGGAGAGTTTGATCCTGGCTCAGGACGAACGCTGGCGGCGTGCTTAACACATGCAAGTCGAGCGGAAAGGCCCTTCGGGGTACTCGAGCGGCGAACGGGTGAGTAACACGTGAG